>NZ_CAKJTM010000041.1:0-2748 GCF_917627345.1 Protofrankia sp. CiP3
CACCACCACAGTTCATGAATGTGGCCGTCGGCGCTGCGGTAATTGACGTGCCGACCGCTTTCGGCGCTGAACACGTAGCCCACTGGATCACCCGTGGCCGGCGGGGCACCCGCCGTAGTAGTCAGATCGGTGTGGTGCCAATGGCCCTTCCGCCACCACAGTTCATGAATGTGGCCGTCGGCGCTGCGGTAATTGACGTGTTGCGTGCTTTCGGCGCTGAACACGTAGCCCACTGGATCACCCGTGGCCGGCGGGGCACCCGCTGCCTCAGTCGTCAAATCGGTGTGCTCCCAACCGTTCTCGCGCGATCGCAGCTCGTGAACATGATCATCGGTGCCACGGTAATTGACATGTTGTGTCCGTTTGGCGTCAAAGACATAGCCAGCTGGATTACCCGCGGCCCGCGGCGCACCCGTCAAAGTCGTCAAGTCGGCCCTCGCCCGGCCAGGGGCGTGCGCGTGGGGAAGCCGCGGCCACCGGTCCGGGTCGCCGACCACCAGCAGCCCACGCGCCCCGTGCGCGGCCGAGCTGTCCGGCTGCCCGTCGACCAGAGCGGCGAGGGCGGTGACCGGGGCGACGGTCAGGCTGGACACCCCCTCCGGCAGGTGATGTTCGACGACCACTCCGACGGCGACATGGCCGCCGTCGGAGTCCGGGGCGAACACCACCGCGCCCGACATCCCCTGCCACTGCGAGTCGGCCGAACGACCACGCGAAAGCTCCTGCGGTCTGCTGGTAACCTCCAGCTCCAGCATTTCGCTGACCCGGTTCGACCCCGGCTTGATCCCTCCGCCGACGTGCACGCTGTCCCGCAGCTTCACGCCCGACCCGCCGGCGCGCTGCTTTTCCTTGAACGCGGGGAAACCCACCGCCCAGCAGTCCCAGACGGTCCGCGGGTCGTCCCGGTGGACCCGTGCCCATCTCACCGGCGTGACCGCGTCGGCGAACGCCGGATCGTCGATCTCCACCAGTGCCAGATCCGCCTGCTCCGTGCCGGCGGCCACCACACGCGCCGAATATTCGTCCTCACCCGCCCAGCGGCGCCGTACCAGCAGCCGCTCGTCCGCGCCGAGGGCCTGCCGGTAGTCGACTGCGTGTGCGGCGGTCAGCACGTACCGGCCACCCACCAGGTAGGCCGAGCCGACCGTCCACTGCGGCATTCTTGCCGGGCCGCGGTGATGCAGGACTTCCACCGCCCGGGACGTCGTCACCGCACTGCTGGCCATCAGCCCAACCTCCGCGTTTCAGTCAGGGCTTTTTGGGCGAACCTTGTGTGATCTTCATGGGCTCGCCGTGGCGATCAACTGGAACACCCAACGTCACAGTAACTGTGTGGATCTCCTCCCGGGACAGCGAACCCGACCCGCCGGCCTCCACCACCCACACCTTTACCCCCGCCTTGGCTGTGCTTTCCTTCTTCACTGCCACGTGGAACTCCAGCTGCACCCCGTCCACCGGGAATTGGAAGTCCGAACCGGCGCCAGCCGACGCCGCCTCGGCCAGCTCCACACGCAGCGCGTCCATCGTCTCCGCCAGACTCAACTCCACAGCAAACCTCCGAAGATCGGACTTGTGCGCTATCGCCTTGCCGAGGCAGCAGGCCCGCTACAGGGCGGTCGGCAACGAAGTCCCTACCCGGCGTTCTCACGATCATGCCAAACGACCCCGCCCGTACCCACTCCCACCATTGGCAATGGTGCCTCCGCGCACCTCACGCGGCGGCGGACACCGGCTGGGTCAATGTCGGCACCGAGCACGACACACGAGCCAGCGTTTGCGCTGGCCGCGGGTGAGCCGGGCGGGCAGGTCGAACAGGCGGAAGCGCAGGAGTTTGACCGAGGCGTCGCGCAGGCCGCCGGGGGTGAGAGCCAGGTAGCGGTAGGCGGCGAGCAGGTTGGCGGCCAGTAGCACGATCTGGGTCCAGGCCTTGTTGATTGTCCAGTGGCGGGACGGCCAGCGGTTCAGCCCGATCGCCTTGCCCTGTTTGACGTCGTTCTCGACGTGGACGTGGGAGCGGTGGCGGGCATCGAGCCAGGCGAGCTGGCCGACGCGGGCGTTGACAGCGATCAGCTGGTAGCGCCGGCCCCTCTGTTTCTCCTGCTCGGTGGCGCGGGCGAGGTATTTCGGGTGCAGCGGCTCGTCGCGGACCAGGATCCGCAGACCGGGGATCTTCTCGGTCCAGGCAGACAGGTCGAGCAGGCCGGTCAGCTCGGCGACATAGGCGTTCTCGACGACGTCACCGGACTGGTCGATCGCCGGGCTCCACGCCGCCGACGGCAGTTTCGCGATCGCGTCCATCTCCCGGTCGGTGCGGGGCCAGCCGACGGAGAACTCCCAGCGCCGGCCGCGTTTCCCGCCGCCGGAGGCGATGTGTTCGAGTAGCTGGTGGGAGAAGCCCGCCCCGTCGAGGCGGATGAGCATCCGGTGGCGGTAGGCGCCCGGGATGCGTTCGACCGCCCTGGTCAGGGTGGCGATGGTGTCGGCGGCGTCGTTGGAGGTGGCGTTGCCCGGTCGGGGGTCGACGACGAGCAGGTCGTCGGTGTTGTCGCACGTCGCCAGGTTCGGGGCGAACCCGATCCCGCCCTTGTAGGTGGGCTTGGCGTTCTGCTTGTCCTGCGAGGCGGAGAACACGAGCGAGGCGTCCAGGTCGACGACGGTGATCCCGGTCAGCTCCCTCCCGGCGACCGCCAGCCAGGGGAACCCCTGCGGCCGGGCGGCCAGCAGTTCCCACCAGCGGCGGCGGAACCC
>NZ_CAKJTM010000041.1:2920-3352 GCF_917627345.1 Protofrankia sp. CiP3
CGCCACACCGTCGGGGTCGAGGCCACCGGCCCGGTCACCGGAGCGAGATGGCGTAGGCCCTGGAAGTCGCTGATCGCCTCCCCGCCGAGCAGCAGCGTCAGCGCGAGGTCGACAGCGAGCTGGCCCCGGTCATAGACCGGGATGAAACCGCGCCGTGCCCAGGCCGCGGACAGCGCGGCCCGCAGGCCGAGCTTCTCGGCCAGCAACCGGATCGGGAGAACACCGACGGAGGCGACCAGCCGGTCGTCGTCGCCGACGAACTCGAGCCGGTCAGCCCATACTGCACCTGGCGTAGCCTGCACGGAAGAGGTGCACCTACCTCACATGGACGCGGTCCTAGACAAATCGCATCCTTGCTGGTCAGGTGCACCTCGATCAGGTTCCGGCAAGGTCAGCCCGGCATATCACCCGCCCCGGTGAAAGACAGAGGTT
>NZ_CAKJTM010000041.1:4029-46260 GCF_917627345.1 Protofrankia sp. CiP3
GGGGGCAGACGGGTGGCCCGGCTGTCGTGCCGGGTGGGCGCCGGCTCCACGGGCCGGGGGTCGTGTGTTCTGTCGTGTCGTGTCGGGTTGGTGCTGGTCAGGTGCGGTTGGGCAGGGCCTGGATTCGGTCGATCATGGTGACGAGTTCGTGTGCAGGGCCAGGTCTCCGAGACGCGCAGTTCCCGGCGCCGACCGGAACGGACGATCCTCGCGGCGGTGTGGAGGAGCCGGTAGCGGATCTTCTTCGGTTCGGCCTTCGCGAGGTCGCCCTCGAGGGCGAGGAGGCGTAGCCAGGCGAGCAGGCCGCAGGCCATCGCGACCGCGACGCACCACGACCTGTTGATCGTCTTCCGTTTTGAGGGGAGGCGGCGACGTCCGGTGTCCGTGCCACGTCGGATGAACGCCTCGACCCGGGCCTGCATCCGGTGGGCGGCATCGAGGAACGGGACCTGGTGGCCGGTGGGCAGGTTCGTGCCGGTGACCGGGAACCGGAAGCCGGGGTACTGCTCGAACAGCGAGAGCTGCGCGCCGGGCGAGGGGCGCTCCCGTCGCGCGATGAGGCGCAGCGTCGTCGGCCACGTCTGGTAGCGGTCCCCGTCGGGGCTCTCGCCCGGCAGTCCGGTCAGTTCCGTGACCTGCCCGTTCGGGCGGGGTTCGCCGTCGGGGCGCACGGAGGTCGCCCACGCGTGCTCGGGGACGTCGCCGACGACGGAGCGGATCCGGTTGTCGACGTCGAAGCCGACGGCGTCGTACACGGTGCGCTCGGGGTGGGTGGGGTCGTTGCCGAGCTGGTCGAGGAACCGGACGAGGGCGTGGCGGGACCCGGCGCCGTCGACGGTGATCAGCAGCCTGTCGCGGTACCGCTCGGGGAGCTGGGCGATCGCCGCGGTGATGACCTCGATGTGGTCGTCGGCGGTGTTCGAGGGCGGAGCGTCAGGATGAGGCACTCACCGGTGGTGTCGCGTCAGACGGTCATGAGGTGGTGGCCGTAGGTCTTCGTGAACGTGCCGGCGGCGTCCTCCTTGTCGCTGTGCGCGATCATGATGGTCGTGTCGACGCGCGGGACGACGAAGCCGGGCAGGTCGCTGCCCGCGATCGTGGACGGTGGGATCGCCCCGTGCCGGGCGGTGATCTGGCCCCAGACGTGCGCGCGGACCGTCGCGCGGGCGGTGGCGAGCGCGTCGCCCCGATCGGTGGCCTCCCGCAGGACCCGCCAGGTCGTCGCGGTCGAGGCCACCGGGCCGAACAGGTCGGTCTGGTCCGCCAGCATCGCGGTGTCGCCGAGCCGGGTGCCTCCGTCCGCGATCGTGACGGCGACGTCGGTGAACACCCGGCTGCGGTCGTGGCCCGGGTAGGCGGTCGTGCCGGCGAGCGGGCGGTGACCGCCGCCGGCATCCCGACCGTGTCCATCAGCATCCGGGCGCCGGCCGTGCCGGTACGGCTGGTGATCCCGCTCCCACTGACAGGTGCGTACATGCCGGCCGACCACTGCGTAGACTTCACCTGCGAGATGCTCATGATCTTGCGGACTTTGGGGCGTCAGATACCCGTATTATCCCAGGTCAGGGGCACCTTTCTGTCTCCAGGTCCTAGATCACCGGCGAATTCACTGAATAGCCGAGGCTGGCACGGCATACCCACACGCCAATAAAGATCTACAGGGGCTCTCGGCATGGAGGGCGGTCTCCAGCGGTCAGTGCACCGTCCGCTGGAGACCGCCCCCAACGCACCCACATCCGCAGCCTCATCGTCGCCGCCGCCCGCACGATCGCCGCCCACGGCCACGCCGAGGCCACCCGCCAGAAGAAGAAAATCACCAGCCTGGACGAGGAACGCCGCAAACTCCTCCGCCTCCACCTCAACGGCACGGTCGACGAAGACCTCTTCACAGACGAACAAGACCGGCTCCGCCGCGCGCTCGACACCGCCCGCCGGGTCCTGGACACCTGCCAGGCCCAGTGGAAAACCTCGAAGACGCCATCGACCAGATCATGCCGCTCTGCGAGGACAGCCACAGCCTCTACCGCACCGCGCCCGACGGCGTGAAACAGCGGCTCAACCAGGCCGTCTTCCACCGCCTCTACATCCTGGGACACACCCTCACCGGCGCCGACCTGCACAGCCCGCTCGCGCAGCTCCTCGCCGACGATCTCGACGTCCGCCTCGCCTACGAGACACAGGCCTTCGTCAACGACATCCAGGATCCTACGGACACACCCGAAACCGACCAGCGGGACGGCACCCCCGACGACTCCGGAAAGCAGCCCCCGGTCCTCACCGGATGTCTGCCCCGGCAACGGCCCTACGGCCCACTCCCCGCCGAAAAAGATCAACCCCGACTGATCACGACCAGCCGGGGTTCGAACATGGCAACTCTTGTGGACGCTGACGCCGCCGTCACCTTCCACAATCGCCGTCTCGCGCACTCATCCGTGTGAACGGGTTCGTGGTCTCGCACGGACCCCGGGGCACGGCCGGGAGGTGCGAATGGGCGGAACGCGCACGCCAGACACCACATGATCGTCACGGTGAAGGTCCTCGGCTTACGGGCACGGGATGCCGGGACGGTCGCCGCGGCGGCGCTGCGGATCGTGGACTACGTCCAGGGCGGAGCCCCGTCCCCAACGGTCGAAACAGCCGCTTATTACTCCCGGGAACGAGCGCAAGGGCAGGCACGAGGGTCCGCCGCGTCCCTGGCCGGCCTACACGGCATCGTGTCAGCGGAGCACCTGCACCGGTTGCTGATGGGCCGGCATGCGGTGACTGGACGGCCGCTTCTGCCCCCGTCGGGTTCCGCGGGCCGGGTGGAACGCCTTCCCGCTCCGCAGGTGGACGTCCGGACAACGCTCACCCTGGCCGAAGCAGCGCGGATCGCCGGTGTGGCCCCGTCCTACCTGCGACGACTCGCCGAACGCGGAATTACTACGGGAGCCGACGCAAACCGTCGGATCAGCCAGGGCCCGTCACCGGAAGCCGTCGACGACGCGACCGGCTCCGAAACGCCCGCTCTTGGAACAGAACCCACGGGCGAAGCAGGGCAGATCGGCCATTCTCCGCAGGCTCGGCTCACTGCCCACAAGGACCCCTCCGGCCGGTGGGTGGTCGAGCGGGACGAACTGATCCGGTTCATGGCCGAACGGGACCCGCCCACCGTCGTCATGGGCTTCGATATCACCTGCGCCGCGCCCAAGAGCGTGAGCCTGCTGTGGGCATTCGGCGACGACGACCTGCGCCGGGACGTCGCCGCCGCGCTGAACGCCGGGGTCGACGCCGCTCTCGGCTACCTGGAGCGGTACGCCACGGTCGGGATGGTCGACGGCCGTAACCGTGCCGGCCTCGGCCTGGCCGTCGCCTCCTACCTGCACGACACATCCCGCGCGAACGAGGCACACCTACACGTTCACAACATCGTCGCGAACGCGGTCGCCATCCCCGTCCTGGACGACAACGGTCAGCCCGAACGCGGCGCAACCGGAACCGCTCGGGTCGAGTGGCGGGCGCTCGACAGCGAGGTGCTGCTGGCCCATCGCGTCAGTGCCGGATACGTGGGCGCGGCGGCGCTGCGGCACGAACTGTCCCGCCGCCGCGGCCTGGAATGGCAGACGGTCCGCAACGGCGTCGCCGAGCTGGCGGGCTTCCCTCCGACTCTGTTGGAGGCGTTCTCATCCCGCCATGCCGAGGTGCAGCGCGAATTCGCCCAACTCGTCGCGGACGGGCTCGCACCCGACGCCCGCACCGAGGTCGCCGCGCAGCGCGGGTCCCGCGCGCCGAAAACGGTCCTCGCCGACGCCCAGGTCCGGGCCGTGCAAGCCACGAAGCTCACCGAGGCCGGTTGGACAGTGGAACAAATCCGCGCACTCGGCATCCACCGTCAGCGGTCATTCGAACCTCCCACCGACGACGAGATCTCCGCGCTGGTTGACCGGCTCGTCGGACACAACGGGCTGACCGCGAACCATCCGACGTTCACTCTCCGCGACGTCCATCAACAGGTCGCGGCCTGGGGAGTGGACCGGCTCGATCCCACCGCCATCAGCACCATCAGCGAACAGATGCTCGCCGATCCCCGGGTCGTTCTGGTCGACGACACCGCCGCACGCCGCCGGCGGCTCCCCGAACTGATCTTCACCACCGCGGAACTGTTGGAGATCGAAGACAAGCTGATCAGCCTGTACCGGCAAGGACGCGCCGACCATGCCGGCCACGACCATCGTCTCCTGGCCGCTGACGTCCTCGAGCGGGCTCTCATCCGGCTCGCAGCCTCCCCCGCCATCCAGGCATCGGCCGCGGCATCAGACCCCCGGTTGGACGACGAACAGCTCGACCTCGTCCGCCAGGTCGTCGGCAGCGCAGATCTGATCCGCCCGGTCATCGGGGAAGCTGGCACCGGCAAGACCACGGCGATACGTACAGCCGTACGCATCCTCACCGGCGCCGGCTACCAGGTCTTCGGCACCGCCCACGGCGGAAAACAGGCTGAGGACCTCAGCGACGACCTTGGTGTCCCGGCCCGGGTGGTCGCCGGCTGGCTGACGCTGCTCGACCACGCCGACGACCCCGGCCAGGTCTGGACACCGGGGACGGTCGTCGTCCTCGACGAAGCGACCCAGGTCGCCACCCGCGACGCCGAACGCCTCGCCCGTTACGCCGCGCGCACCGGCACGGTCCTCATCCTTCTCGGCGACCCAGCCCAGCTCGGCTCGGTCGGCGCGGGCGGTTGGTACGCCCATCTGGTCACCGCCTTCCCGGACGCGGTCGGCCGCCTGACCACCGTCCGTCGACAACGGGGACCTGCGATGGCCGAAGTCCGCGCGGCGCTGCACGGGCTACGCTCGGCACTTCCCGACGACGTTGAACGCTCCCTGCGCCGCCTCGCCAACGACCGGCGCATTGATGTGTTCGACGACCGCGAGACGATGCTGGCCGCCGTCGTCGACGGCTGGTACGCCGACCGCACAGCCGCGGCCCGACCCACCACCGACGGTGGGAGCGCCACGGACCGGACGCGGAGCGCGTCGCCGTCGGCAACGGGGGGAAACCGGCGGCGACGCCGAGACCGGACCGCGGCGCGTGCGCTGATGATGGCCGAACATCACCGCGACGTCGAGACCCTCAACCAGGCCGCCCGTACCCGGCTGGCCACCGACGGCACCCTGACCGGCCCGGTACTGCACGCCGCCGGCCGGCCCTTCCAGATCGGCGACGACGTCATCACCCTCACCCAGGCCGGGCACACGCTCGTCCCTCATGGTCAACGTTCCTCCGACTACGTTCGCACTGGCACGATCGGCACGGTCACCGCCGTCCACGTGGACCCCGCTCACCCCGAGCGGCAGATGCTCGACGTCCGGTTCCCCGGCAAGGGCACGGTCAGCGTCGACTGGATCTACCTCACCCACCAGTTCCCCGATGGGCGCACCGGCGGGCTCGGCCATGCCTACGCGCTGACCGCTCACAAGGCCCAGGGTGCGGACATGGCGACCGCCCGACCGGTCGTTGTCGACGACACCAGCCGGGCCGGCCTGTACGTCATGCTTTCCCGCGCGCAGGACGACCTTCGCGCCTACCTGATCCGCCGACCCGAACTCGAAGCGAATCTCGACGACGAAGACTGGCTGCCGATCCTGCCCCCGCAGGGCGAGACGATCGACCGGCTCGCTGACCGGCTCCGCCGCTCCCGCGCCGAGCGGCCCGCCGGGGACATCGACCCGCACGCGCACGCTGCCCACCGACTCCGCCAGGACCACACCCTGGCGGAGTTGACGGCACTGCGCCGTGACGCAAGCGCACCGACAACGGATCGCGAGCTGAGTCGCGTGGACCCAGTCGTACTACGCCGGGCCGAACTCGCCGGCGAAGCCGCGGTCAGCGCCGCTGCCCGGACCAACCCACCCGCCCGGCTCATCGCCCGCATAGGGCCACGGCCTCCGATCGGGCCGGATCGACTCATCTGGGATGAGGCCGTCGCAGCCCTGGCGATTTACCACGCCCGACACCAGCCCGGCAGCCCACCGCACGATCCCGGGCCGGAGCCCCCGATGGACACCGACGACCCGATCGTCAGGTGGCAGGATCTCCACGAACAGGCGGTGGGGATCGCTGCCGCGTGGGCGATGCGGCTGCCGCCGCCGGTTGCCCGACGCTTCCACAGCGCCGCCGAGCGAGTGCCCCGCGAGCGGGCCATCGCGGGTATTCATGCACTCCTCGACACCGGCCGACATCCCGACACGGTCGCCGCCCAGCTTGCCGCAGGCGACCAGGAGTCGGTGCGCACAGGTGCCGCGATTCTTGAGAACCGTGCGCACACGCTGTGCACCGCCGCGGGCGTTCACCCCGCCGCCTACCAGCTCCGCCCGCCGCGAACGGCCCGTCAGGACTGGGCACGCGTCACCCAACTCTTGGACGCCGCGGTGACTACACGCCTTTCCCACCTGCCCACCTCGACGCTGCTCACCGAACGGAACAGGCTCGCCGAGATCCTCGTCGCGACGTCGACCACCGATGCGGCGACCACTGATGCGGCGCGGGAGACTCGTCGGCGGGTCGCGGACAGAGCACGGGCAACCGCCTCCCGCCTCGCCATTGCCGTACAGGCGCTCGATGACGCCGAACAGCACCTGCGCCGCACCGAGTCGGACCGTCGAAGCCGCGGCCAGACAGCCGCGCTTCACGCCGCGCGAAAGCGTCTCGATCAACTCCGCCGAACCCATGCCGAAGCGGAGCAGGCATTGGAGGACACGCAGACCGAGCACGACGCCGTCGACCTGAGCGCACCCACCCTTGTCGAGGCGCAGGCCACGGTCGCCAGTCGGCTCCGGCGTGTCGGAGCCGCGCAAGCCCGCCAGATCGACCAAGCGGTGGTCCGGCTGGTTGCCGAGCCAGCCCACTACCTCACCGGCCTCCTCGGGCGCCCACCCCGGCATCTCGGCGATGATGCCGACACCTGGCTCCGCCGGGCCCGCGATATCGAGGACTACCGTCATCACGTCCTCGGCCTCCCTTACGGCGCTCCTGCCGCGCCCGTCGACAGCTCCCCCCGCGCACGCGCGGTTGGGCCCGCTCCCGCCGATCCAAGCCAGCGCCGCCGTTACGAAGAGATCATCCAGGACCCTTCGAGCCTCGGCCTCTGCCTTTAAACGGACCACCACACGGAAGGAGTCATAACTTTGCGTATATCGATACCCGCACCATGCCGATTTTAACTACAGAAAGTAATATTTACGTGACGCGAGTCGCAGATTATTACAAGTACTTGACTGGTAAAGGCACCTGATGGACCGTGCATATGGACATTTCTTCTCAGATAAGGAGGATTGTAACCATCGGTATCCAATATGACTTCAACCATCGAGCCGGTCATAGTTCCTCTGATGCGACCTTATACCGAATCGAGACGTTTTGATCTTTTCTGGCGCGCCCGCCGTGATTCGTTCGATAGCCGGTTTGTCCACAGTTGCTCTCGTGGTGGCCGTCAGCCTCTTCGGATGCGGGTCGGCCGCCGGCCCTCGGCCTCTGGAGTCGCCCGCGGCCACGGGTGACCGGACGCTGACATCCGGTCCGTCCACGGCGGTCAGCACCCGGCGAACTCCGGACGCGGCGGCAGAGGCCTCCCGCCAGGTCACTGCTGCACAAGCCGACTATGACCACGCCTATGCAACCGCCATCGCCGCTCCCGGGAACCCTGCCCAGACCGGGCCGCTCCTCGCCCTGTACATCGAAGGATCACCTGTCAGGACCGCCATGGCCAACCGGCTCCGAGTACTTGCCGACCAGAAATATGCCGGCCGCCGAGGCGTGGCCGGCTACTACGTCATCGAAAGAATCACGGTCAGCGACGACTCATCCGCCGGGCAGGCGGTCGCGACGGTCTGTACCTACGACGACGGCATCGTCTATGACACCGCCAATCGATCAGTCGACGGCAAGGAAATCGTCGTCAACGACGCTGCCGTCAGCGCCCGCACCGACTTCCTGTGGAAACACCAAGGTGGCTCTTGGAAACTCGACGGCGGGACTGTGATCGGAAGCTGGAAGGGCGAGAACCGGTGCCCGCCCCGATAAGAACGGCCGTGATCGTCTCCGTTCTGGCGGTTGCGCTCTGTGTTTCCCGTCCAGCGTGGGCCGCGCTCGGCAACTTCGATCCCGGCGAAAACTCCGACTCGGCCAAGGCGAGAACAGACACCACCCTGAGCGAAATCCTCACCATGGTCGAAAGCGGAACGCCCATCGAGAAGCCCACCGGCACTGGCGCTGTCGATCCCTGCACCTGGTATCCGGGCAGTCTGGTCAACTACTTGATCAACAGTAAGGAGCCGAGCAGGCGCGTAGACGCGGATGGCATATCGTCTACGCTCTACGCGCGCATGTGCCCCGGCGCCGAGATCACTTGGTACTGGATCCGGGCCGCCGATCCCAAGCAGCTTGTCACCGCTGCCACGGCGCAAGCTCGTAGTCGGCTTCCCACCCCGCGTGGCGTCTTCTCGCCGGACGTCACCCACGGCGGTCGCGCAATCGTTCACGTCCCGGTCTGGTTCGCCGTCGATGTCACGCAGTGGGCTCCGATCTCGGCGGCCGCGGCCGTCCCGGGGCTGTCGGCCACCGTGACCGCAAAGCCAGACCGCCTCGAGCTCGACCCCGGTGACGGTTCACCAGCGGTGTCCTGCGCCGGACCGGGACAGGTCCTCGCCCCCGGCACGGACGTTTCGTCCCATGCGCCCGCCTGCTCGTACCGCTACCTCGACGCGTCCACGGTCGCTTCGAACGGGCACGCCTGGAGGGCTCAGCTCCACCTGCACTGGCAGATCACGTGGACGGCCACCAACGGTGACGGAGGAACTCTTGACCCGATCATCACCACGACCGCCTACGACATCCCAGTCGGTGAGATCCAGGCTCTCGAGAACGCCGGAACGGTGACCGGATGACCGATCTTCGACTCCCGCACTCTTTCCAGCACCTCGCGCAGAACCCCGACCCGTACGATCTTCCTTCAGATGTCCCCGACCGGCCTCGAGGTCGGCGCCGGACGATGGCCGTCGCCGCGCTGATGATGGTGCTCGGCGCCTCGGGCGCTCTGTGGCTTACCGCTGACCGAAACACGATGGTCGACGCGGTCATGTTGACCAGAGCCGTGCAGCGCGGCACGACCTTGGAAGCCGGTGACATCGCCATTGTGCGGGTAGCGACGGATGGCACGCCTGTCCGGCTCGCCTCTCCGGACCTGGCCCGAAGTTCGATCGTCGGCCGAGCGGCGCTTCTCGACCTCCCGCCCGGAACCCTGATCACTCCTGAGATGGCCGGCTCGGTTCGCATCCCGACCGGGCTCGCGTCTGTGGGCGTGCGTCTCGCTCCGGATGCCCTGCCCTCCTCGACTGTCCGGGCCGGCGACAGTGTGCAGGTCGTCACCACTGACCGCACCACCGGCAAGGCCACGGAGGTGGGTGAGCCTGTCCAGGTCGCGGCCGTCGAACCCGCACCCAAAGGTACCAACAGTGATCGAACTGTCTATCTGGCCGTACCTGAGGACATTGCGCCGATCATTGCGGGGGCAGCCGACAGCAAGGGCGGAATACGGCTGCTGGGTGTGTCCCGATGAGCTGGGTACCGACACGGCCCGACGACGGCGCGCTCGGCGTCCTCGCCTCCGTAGCCACCACGCACGTTGCCGCCCACCTGGGCCGCACCGGAATGGCCGGGGCGTCAGCGGGCGAAGAGCGAGACGCTCTGGTCGAGGAATCAGTGGCCTCCTTCCTCCGTACGGAGCAGCTCCGACGGGTCAGGTCCGACGAACCCCCGCTGGGCGTTGCCGAAGAAGAAGAGATCCGCAGACATGCCAGGCAGGAACTGTCGCCGCTCGGCCCGCTCGCCCCGTTCCTGCTCACACCCACCTGGTCCGACATCGAGGTCAACGGCTCGTTCAACGTGGTCTGCACCGACCGCGCGTCCGGTCGCCGCACCGAGTTCGGTTCGCCTTTCGACACCGAGGAGCAGGCGTTTGAATGGGTCGCTCAGCAGGCGGCATTGGCAGGCCGGCGGTTTGACGAGGCGAACCCGTCCGTACGCTGCCGGCTCCCTGGGGGTGCGCGTCTGCATGCCCTCGCCAAGGTCACCAGCCTTGTGCACATCGGCTGTCGGCTGTTTCTGCCGGGTCTCGACACCCTCGAGGGGCTGCGCCGAGCGTCGATGTTCGGGGACGATGTCGCGGCCCTGCTCCTCACCGCGGCCCGGCTACACGAACCATTCGGCGTGATCTTTTCGGGCGGGACAGGAGCCGGAAAGACCACACTGTTGCGTGCCTGGATGAACGCGCATCCCGACCCTGTCGTCCTGGACCGGACAGTCACGGTCGAGGACGAGCAGGAGCTCTTTCTCGACCGCGCGCGTTTCCGCAACCTGGTCGATTTCGAAGCGAAAGAATCCAACATCGACGGCAAGGGCGCCTACTCGATGGAGCAGTACCTGTCACGTGACCTCCGCCGTCAGACTCCCGAAAGGGTCGCCCTCGGTGAGCTCAAGCCGGACGGCGGCGTTATGCCCCTGCTCCTCGCCCTCGGGCAGGGTATCGCCCAAGGCGTCGCGACCACCATCCACGCACCATCCGCCGAAGACGTACTTCCCCGCATTCGGACGTACGCGGCGTTCGGTGATCGGCGCACCGACGACACGACCGTGATGCAGACCATCGCCGGCACGGTGAATCTCGTCGTACACGTGGCCAGAGTCGCTGGCCAACGGGCAGTCGTTTCGATCCGGGAGTACGTGGATTACCGGGACGGCCAAGTCACCTCGGCCGAACTGTGGCGGTGGAACCCGCGGGCCGGTCGTGCCATGCGTACCGACAACGACATTTCCGACCGACTGGGTGCCACGTTCGTCGGCGCCGGCATCGATCCCACCGTACTGGCCCGGGACACCTCGTCGGGGACGTGGTGGGGGTGACGACAATCGGCGTGGGCCTGTGTGGCGCCATGGTCGGCCTCGCAGTCTGGCTGCTGGTCGCCGCCGCGTCGGGGCACATCGCGCTGCCGGGCCTGTTGCACCCTGGTGACGCGCTCGGGCCTCGTCACCTGCTTGCCATCACGTCCGCGTGCGGATTGCTGGTCGCGGTCGTTGTACAAATTCCGGTCCTCGGTGTTCTTACCGGCGGCCTGCTCTGGATCGGGCTGACCGCGATAACCGGCCCGTCCGTACCGGCGATCACCCGCATGGGTGACGCTGTGGCGTCGTGGTGCGAGACAGTCCGTCAAGAACTGGAAGCGGGCCAGCCGCTGCGCGCCGCGGTCGTCGCGTCCTGCGACATGCCGCCGGAACCGCTGGCGATACCTCTGGGTCGACTCGCCGAGCGTCTGGAGCGCCAGCAGCTACCGGATGCGCTGTGGGGTCTGCGGGCGGACGTCGACCATGCGGCGATCGGGCCGATCATCGCCGCGCTGGACATCGCTTACCGGCGCGGCGCAGGCGATCTTCCGCGGCTGATGGAAAATCAGGTCGAGGCTACCCGTCACCGCGTGGCAATGCTACGAGACCTGCACGCGTCCCGGGCCAAGCACCGGCGAGCGATGGCGCTGCTGCTTGCCCTGTTCGCGGTCTCGATCGCGGTGTTGATGGTCGTGTGGCCGGCGTTCCTCGCGGCATACCGGCCGCTGGTCGGTGAACTGGTTCTCGGTGGCATCGGCGGGGCTGTGTTCCTCGCGGTCCGATCTCTGGTGCGACTGTCACAGCCGTCGCTTCCACCGGACTTCTTCGCGGTTCGTGACGCAGCGTCCACGCAGACCGCCCGCGCGGCCAGAACGAGGCAGCCACTATGACGGCTATCGGCATGGCTGCCTGCGGCATGCTGGTCGGAGCCGGTATGTGGCTTGCGCTGTATGCGCTGTTCCCCAGTCGGCAACCGTCCGGCCTCGGTGTACAGGCGTCTTCGTCGTTGCGATGGGCCGCGATGTCCGTGACCGGCGTCATGCAGCGTGCTCGGCTCCACCGGCTGCTCCTCACCGAGGAACTGGCGCTTGTCGGACGCGACGCCGAGGCACACACACTTGCGCGGATCGTCTACGCCGTCGTCGGGGCCACGATCGGCGTCACCGCAATGATCGTGGCTGCGGCGGCAGGTATGTCCGTGCCAGGGCTTGCGATCCCGGTCGTCGCCCTGGCCGGGATGCTGTTCGCCCTGGCCGCCGCGGACCGGCCGATCTACCGGCTCGCCGCCGCCCGTCGCAAGGAGGGCGCACTCGCGGTCGCCGCATTCATTGATCTGGCGCGCATCCTGCTGGTCGGTGGTCTCCCGCTGCACACCGCCCTGCAAGCCGCGGCGGACAGCGGAACGGGATGGGCGTTCGGACAGATCCGTGAGGCCCTCAGGGAGGCACGGGATCGCGGAGCGCCCCCGGACGCCGGCCTCGAACGACTTGCCGCCCGTATCCCGGTCCCCGAGTTCGCTGATCTCAAGCGAACCGTCACCTCCGCCCGCCGGGGCGCGTCTCCAGTGATCGCTCTCGAATCCAGGGCGGCAGCGATCCGATCCGCCGAAGCAGCCCAGACCCGCGGCGAGGAGGCCGCCGCAGACGCGCAGATGGAGCTTCCAGGCGCGGTTGTCGCGATCGCCTTCGTCGGCTATCTGACCTATCCCTTACTCAACCTCGTCAGCACTGGACCAACTCCCTGACTCCTAACCCCTCACCGGCAGCGGTCCGCGATCAGACATTGACGGGCCGAGGAAGGACGGCACACATGCTCCGCCCGCTCAACGCCTGTATGACCGCGGTCTACTTGTGGATCTCCACCCGGATTTCCGCCGCCCGGAAAGACGATCGTGGCGATGTTCTACCGACCGCGGCGATCGCCGTCGGTCTCCTCCTTATAGCGGCGGTCGTCCTCGTGATTCTGCGCAACAAGGCTGTGGACATCGCGAACAACATCTGCACCGCTCCGGACCCCGCGACCTGCCAGTGACCAAGGATGCGACCGGTTCAGCCTGGACCCGTCGGCACGGTGACGACGGCAGCGCCGTCGAACTCACAGTTGTGATGATGGGCGTCTTTGCGTTGTTGACGTTGTTGCTCATGCTGTCCGTCCGATGGCTGGCCGCCGAGGCGGCGTCGGCAGCGGCCCAACGAGCACTGGAGATCGCGCAATCGCCTGGTGGAGACCGCAACAACGCCCAGACGGCCGCCGTCCGGCTCGCGTCGTCGACTCGCGTCGTGGACAGCGTCGACGTCACGGTCAGCCAGCAGACCGATCTGGTAACGGTGTCCGTCACCGTCCGGCCGGCGCTCGGCGGGACGGTGACCAGGACCGCGACCGGCCCGGAATTGCGTTTCGTTCCTCAACAACGGCCATGACCGATGGCCGCCGTCGGGGAACGCGCATCCGACACTGGGATGCCGGGTCGTTCTCACTCGAATTTGCCGCCGGCTGGGCCATTTTCCTGCTGGCGGTCGTCGTCGTGGTTGTCGTCTACCAGGCGCAGGAAAGCGGGGCAGCCGTGACCACAGCCGCACGTGAAGCTGCCCGCGCCGCGTCCCTGACGGCTGACCAGGACGAGGCGGTCGCGGCGGCCACATCCCTCGCCCGGACACTTCTTGCCGAGAGTGTTTGTAACCGAAACAGCATTGATGTCACCACGGCGACCGATGGTTTCCGGGCGGGTGGCACGGTCACCGTCGCCGTGTCCTGCCGCACCGACCCACCAATCGGGCCGTCACGCACTGTACGAGCAACAGCCGACGAAATTATCGACCGGTACCGAGGAGGGCTGGCATGAACCCAGCCTCCGCCCCGCCCAGCGGGAACGCCCGGCCGTCTGACGGCGGAGCGATTTCGATATTCCTGACGGTCCTCTTCAGCGCCGCTCTTCTCTTTGCCGGTCTCATCTTCGACGCGGGACGAGTGCTGCACGCCAACAGCGAGACCTTCGACCTTGCAGGGAAGGCGGCCCGAGTCGGCGCGCAGGAACTCGACTTCGCAGCCCTTCAGGTCGGCATCATCCGGCTGGACCCGGCGGCGGCCACTCGCGCCGCCGAGAGCTACCTACAAGATCATGATATCGCCGGAACCGCCACCGTGACCGACGCGACCGTAACGGTCACAGCTGTCAGCCACATCGACTACCGCCTGCTCGCCGTGGTCAAACCGGCGGGCGCCACCGTCACCCAAACCCGCTCCGCCACAGCCACTCCCGGACCCTGATCGGCACTGATCCTGACCCGCGCTCACAAGGTGGAGGCCATGCCCCGTTTCCCGCACCGTGCCCAACCGGGCAGGCCCGCTACCCGGACCGCTTCCCGGCCCAATCGATCGGTACGTCGGGTATCACGGCCGGGCAGGGGTGCCGTCGTCCACGGGCTGCTGGCGCTCGTCGGGCTTGTCGCGTTCCTCGGTGCGGTGCCGGTGGCGTTGTGGTTGTGGCGGACCAACCCGCTGCCCCAGACCTGGGAACCCGGGCGCTGGTGGACGCTGGCCAGTCGTGGATATCTGCACCCGGATGTCATCCCCAACGCGATCGCGGTGGCCGCCTGGGTGCTCTGGGCCGATGTCGCCATCGCGGTACTGCGTGAAATCGGCGCACGGGTCCTCCGGGGCGCCGCCGCGACCCGGTCGGCCATCGTGCCCGGCTTCCTCGCCCACCTCGCCGGAACGTGGGTGGCAAGCGCGTCCGTGGTACTCGTCGTCCTTGCGACCCGGCCGATCGCGACCGCTGGACTCGGCTCGACGCTTTCGGATCGGCCTGCCGCCGTGGCAGCAACCGTGACGACCGCACACGAGCAGGACCCCGGATCTCTGGATGCAACAGCAGTGTGGACGGCAACGGTGACCGATACACCAGCGTCAGGCGCCGCAGGCGCCGCTGTATGGAGATTTCAGGAGCACAGATGCGACGCCTACGACACGTTGCGCTCTCTCGCTGACCGGTACTACGGCGACCCCGACCGGTGGGCCGTAATCCGGGACGCCAGCGTCGGTGCACGCCAGGATGACGGCACACGGCTGCCTTCTGGCTTCGTCGCTGTCAGCGCGGGAACGATCCTGCGCATACCGCTGCCGCACGTCGGGCCGGCGGACAGGTCGTACCCAGTTCAGCCGGGTGACAGCCTCTGGACGATCGCCGAGGACGCTTACCCAACCGCCAACGCCTCTGAGACAGCCCGAGCTGTCGATGCCATCTTCGAGACGAACCGGGGAATCACGGACCCTCACGGACGTCATCTGACCCGACCCGACCTCATCAACCCGGGCATGCACCTGTCACTCCCGACGTTGCCGGGCAGGACGACGTCGCTGACGGTGCCCGTCCCAGCGGCGCCAGTTCAAGCAGGGCCAGTCCCAGAGACGCCCAGCGCCGCTCCCACGAGGGGGATCGGCACGCCGGCGAGCACCGAACCCACCATCACGGCAAAACCGACACCGGCCCGGACGCCGGCAACCTCGCTCGGTAGCGAGCCGCGTGAAGCGCCGGATACTGCCACGCCGTCATCCGAGACCGGAGACCGCTCCCTTGTAGTGCCATTGTGGATCACAACCGGCGGGCTGCTCGTGAGCGCGTTCGCCGCGCAGTGGGCGGCCCGCCGCCGCAAGCGCGACCGGCAGGTCCGCCCTGAACATCGCCTGCCGCTGGCCGATCCCGACGTAGCCGATTTGCATGCAATGATCTTGCAGGTTGACGACCCCGATGGGATGAGCCGTCTCGACGCGGCCCTACGGGCACTCGTCGCGCCGCATCGCGATGACCGGCCGGATGACGCACCGGTACCCGAGGTCCTCCTGCGCCATCCAGACGGGTCCCTTGAGGTCTACCTCCACGCCCCGGTGAACGTTCCACCTGCTCCATGGCTGGCAGGCTCGGACCCGCGGGTCCTGACCCTCGCCGTGTCCGCGCCGCTTGAAAACGTCAGTGACATACCGCCGCCATGCCCAGCATTGGTACAGCTCGGCGTCACAGCGGACGGCGCCGAACTCTACGTCGATCTGGAAGCACTCGGCGCCCTCGGCATCAACGACGAACTTCCGGACCAGCCCAATGCTGGGATATCCGATGCTGGAATCACGGACGGCATCGGCCTGTGTGCCGTCGCCCGAGCGGTCGTCGCGACCATCGCCGTCTCCCAGTGGGCTGAGCTGACGACCGTACGCACCATCGGGTTCGACTCGTTCGGCTTCGCCCACGAAGAACGGATCGTTACGGAACCAGACCTGAGAACGCTGCTCACGCGCACCATCGCTGAGACACGGCGCCTCGCCGGGGACCTCGATGATGCCGGCTGGCCGCGAACCCTCACCGCCCGAGTGAGGGATCCATCGGAGGTCTGGGACCCGACCGTAGTGGTCGTCACCGATCATGCAGGCGCGCCCTCGGATGTCACTGAGCTGGCCAATCTGGTCGAATCGGCGCGGGACGGTGGTCAAGGAATCGCGGTCATCGTCCCGTCGCGGTCCGGAATGCCAGCTCGGTGGCACCTCACGGTCGACCGGCGAGACAAGACGGCACGATGGCGGCTCGACCCCCTGGGGATCACCCTGAACCCGCTCGGTCTCGCAGCACACGAACTCAACGACCTGGCCGTGCTCCTCGCGGACGCGGACCCGGAACCGGTGGCGGTCGAAGCCGGCCCGGCCGATCCGGATGCCGAACCGTTCTTCGAGGGTGACTGGCAGATCATGGTGCGGCTGCTGGGCCCCGTCGACATCATCAGCCGGGATGGCACACAGCCGGAACCCGGCCATGCCCGCAGCCGGATTCTGGAGATCCTCGCCTGGCTCGTCACTCATCGCAACGGCAGTCGAGCCGACTTGGAAACGGCCCTGTGGCCTGGTGGCGGCAACCCCCGGACGTTGACCAACGAACTCAGCCGGGCTCGGCGACTCCTCGAGCACCTCGTCGGCGAGAAGGCGTGCGACTGGATACCGACCCGCACCGCCATGTTGAAGATTCACCCGCTGATCGTCAGCGACCTTGAGATCCTCCAGGCGCGGATAGCGCACGCCCAAGCCCAGCGCGACCACGCTGATGTCGCGATCGAAACCCTGCGGGGTGCCCTGGATCTCATCCGCGGTGTTCCCGCCGGCTATCCGTGGCTCGACGCCGAACTCGGCTCGGCGCTCACCGTCGCACCCGTCACCGCAGCTGTGCTCCTCGCCCGTCACCAGCTCACTGCGGGCGACACCCCGGCGGTGCTCAAGACCACCGCACGGGGGTTAGCCGTCCTGCCTGCCCACACCGAGCTGTTCGCGCTCCGGCTTCGCGCCCATGCCCACGCCGGCGACACCGACGCGGTCAAAGCCGAATACCGTGCCTACCTGCGCGCTGAAGCGGCCGACTCTTTCTGGGACGGCGAAACCGACCGCGATCTCGAAGCACTCCACCTCAACCTCATCCGGGCCAGCTCCGTCCGCCCAAGCGATAGCGGGAAGAGCAAAACCCACTCGTAGTGACCACCCTGTCTGGGTCATAGGCTCCCGTGATCGGGGTGCGGCGACGCGATCCGTGGACGACAGTGAGAACTCGCGGTCACTGCCGTTCGCGTCGCCGCACCGTCCGTCGGCGTCGGTCGCCCGCGGATGACGAGTCCCGGCCCGACGCCTGTGTCACCGGGTGCCCACGACCTCGCGTCAGGCGGGCATCCAGTGCGGACACGGCAGATCATGTCGCGCATCGTCGGGCGGTCGCCAGCGCGAAGTTGCCGCGTGTCGGTGGGGACAACCCGCCTGGTCAGGGCGATTGATCGCGCTGGGTCGACCGACCCCCAGTGCCAGCTATTCTGCGTAGTAGGTTCATTACGCCGCCGACTTCGTAGAAGCGAGCGATCATGTCGAAAACCGCGCAACCAGCCCGGGAACTCCACAATCCGCGTTGCGCGGAACGACACCGCATGCGGCTCCTGCTCGCCGTAGGGGAACCAGCGGACCCTCCTGCCGATCTCCTCTTTCAGATCACCCTGGAGATCGAGGCGTGCTGTGGTCACCCCCGGCTGAAGTGCTTCCGCCTGGCCCACGGTTGGACAGTCGATCGTGCGGTCGCCAACCTCCACCAGCTGACCGCTGACCTGGGCCTGAAACCGACCGGACTGACCCGACGGTCATGGCTGGACTGGGAGACCGGGAACGGGATGCGCCGCGACTACCAGGATGTCGTCTGCCGCTTGTTCGACACAGGCCCGGTCCAACTCGGACTCGCGAGCGACTACACGCCTCGGCCCCGCCCGCCGCTTGTCGATCGGCCATCAGTCCCCGATCCCGAGGCATCCATGGCAACGTTGGAAGCAGAAAGTGGCCAAGTCCGACCGTGGATATCGGAGGGTGCCCAATACGTCGAGGGAGGACTCATCCAGAGTCTTGCTGCCGGCGAGTCCACAATATCGTTGGATCCGGAGGTGAACACACGTCTCTCGGTTATTTTCCGTGGCACGCGACGGGTGGATGCGGAGGCGGTCGCGCACCTTCGCCGTATACTCAGCGAGGCCCGTCGCTTAGATGATCTTTTGGGTTCACGTGACCTCATCGATCCGGTTGCCGCGCAACTTCGTCTGGCCTGCGGCCTTCTTCCCGAGGCGACTGGAAGGTCCGTGTCCGCTTCGCTGTGTTCGCTAATTTCCGAGATGTCCCAGTTCCTCGCCTGGCTGTGGCTTGATCTCGGTAACGGTGATCGCGCACGGTCGCTTTACCGGCAGGCGCTTCGATCGGCCGAGTACGCGGGAGATGATGCCCTTGCAAGTTACATGCTCGGCTGGCTCAGTTTCTCTGCCACCTGCGGAGGTAATCCCCGCGAAGCCGTGACCATGGCCAAAGCAGCTCAGGCGTGTGCGGGTAGCGCTGCGGTCGCTCCACTTCGCGGGTGGCTGGCGGCGATCCAGGGCCGCGCCTTCGCGTATGCCGGTCAGGCGGGTCCATCCCTGCGAGCGCTGGAGCGCGCGGAACGAGAGATGACATCGCAGGTCGACGAGGACTCGCCGTGGTACTTCTTCGGTGACGCCGCTCTGCGCGGCTATCGGGGAACCTGCCTGGTGATGCTCGGACAGAAGGAGGGACGAGCGGACATCGAGCAGACCCTGCGGGACCTCGATCCCGCGTTCGTGCGCACCAGGACGATCTACTCGTCGTTGTTGGGGAAGGCAAGCGCCGACGAGGGCGACGTCGACCGTGCCTGTGAACACGGTCTGGATGCCCTGCGTGTTGCCGTCGACACCGCGTCGGTCCGCGGCGTCGACGCTGTCCGGCAGCTTCGAAAGCATCCTGTTCTCGTACGATCCGAGGACAGTGACGCCGTACTGCGTCTCGACGAGCAGCTTTTCCTCGCGTCGTGAGGGGTTGAAGCCAGATGGACGATGTGATCGACGAAGTCTCGCTTGGCAGTCGGATCCAGGATGCCGTCGACGCTTATGTCGCGACGGAGCCAGGTCGCAGCGTCGCAATCGACACACTGCGAGGAGTAAAGGTGCGTGCGGGGCGGAACGCTGATGTTCCCCGGCCCGCCGCAAGCCTGCTGAAGGTCATTATCGCTGTGGCAGCCTACGACAAGGCGGCTCAGGGCGGTCTCGATCTGGACGAGTCGGTATCCCGAAGCTCGCTGGGACGCACCGCCTACCCCTCGGTGCTGGCGGCGTTTGCCGATGAGGACCTTCTCACGGTCCACCAGCTTTGCCGTCTCATGCTTATTACCAGTGATAATGCGGCCGCTGACCTGATTCTCGCGCGAGTCGGTATCGAGACGGTGAACGAGACAGCAGGCAGACTGGGGACAAGCCACACGAAGTTGGTCGTTGGATTTCGAGACGACCAGTTGGGCCAGGTCGGCCGGCAGAACATCACAACGGCTCAGGATATGAACCATGTATTCGCCGGCTTGGCAAGAAACAGCCGTTACAGCCCAATTCTCGCCGCGTTACGAAATAACCTCCGCAACAGCCGGATACCGCTGCGTCTGCCCGACACACTACCCGTCGCACACAAGACGGGCAGCCTGGCCGGCGTCGTCAATAATTCTGGGATCATCTACGGAGATCAAGTCGACCTCGCCGCCTCCTTCCTCAGCGATCACCAGAAAGATCAAGCGAAGACGAGCCTCGAAATCGGCGAGCTCGTTGCCTCGGTCTGGTCTCAGCTCGGCGAAAAGCTCGACTAACGTTGTCGGGTGACAGGCTGGCTGTACCGCCGCACGCGACGACCCGTCCGCACCGACGCGCGACAGCTTCGCCTATAGCAGGAGGACAAGCCACCCTATACAGAGAGCCAACTTCGCGTCACCCTGAATACAACAACGGGCACCCCTCCCGCGAAGATCTTTAGCTTGTAAAGCCGAGGTTACCCGGAATTCCAGCTGAAACACGTCAACAGGCCAAACGGCTGTACTAACCGGGGTCCGCCTCATAGTAGATGATGGTGTCGAGGAGGACGAAGCCAACCTGGACGAGGGCTCTCGCGAGGTGGGCGTCGCCTGTGACGATGCGTCCAACTCGGGCTCCATGTCCGGCGGCGACATTGAGAGCACGGATGCCCACATCTCGGCGTAGCAGGCCTGGGGTGGGTTCGCCGGGGCGGACGACGAGGTCACCGAGGAGGGCTTCGGCGGGTTCGACGGGGTCGGTGTGGGCCAGCGGGTAGGCGAGGGCCACTGCTGCGATGCCTTGGCGGTCTTCGGCGAGGGTCAGGCTTGCCGGGGAGAAGCGTTCGTCTGCGGACCATCGGGCCAGCGTTTCTTGTGCGGTGTCGTGATGCGTTCCTGGGTAGGTGTGCTCGTATTGTTCGGCGACGATGTCGTCGAGTCGTTCGCCCGGCTCGGGTTGCCGGAACCGTAGACGTGGGTGGGCTGGTGCGGCCAGTGGGAGGTCGCACCGCAACAGGGACGAGGTTCCGGTCGGCGCCCATCCGGCTGCTTGGAAGAGGGCGCGGCCGTGGTGCGTGTGCCAGGGATTTCCGCGGTAGTGACGCGGCCGTCGACTCCGGCTGTGCGCGCGCCGAGTTCGTCGAGGAGGGCTCGGCCGAGCCCTCGGCGCTGGGCGGTGGGGTGGACGATCGGTCCCCAGATGCGGCCGACCGCATGGGATCGGGACGGCCAGCGTAGCGCAGCGGCGGCCTTGAGCCGGCCAGCGTTGTCGCGATGGAACGCGAGAGAGGTCGGCGGTGCGTCCCCGGCGGCGCGTAGGCGGGAGCGGACGAGCGCGGGGGTGATCGGCCGCTGGTCCGGCCAGCCGCGGACGGACGCGTAGGCGAGTTCGGCGAGTTCGGCGTCGAGCGCGGGAGATGGCCGGTAGTCGGCGACCGAGATCGACGATGGGTTGCTCATGGTGTGCGTACGGCTGCAAGCGTTGGGGTGTGGGCGGTTACGTCGAGGCAGTAGCTCGCCTGGCCTGTCCAGGCGGACGGGTGGAGTCGAAGGGCCAGGGACGGCTGCTCGGAGCGACGTTCGACAGTGACATGGGCGAAGTGCTGGGCGAACGCCTCGCGGGCCTGGCCCGGTGTGGCGAAGGGGCTGCGGCGGGAGGGCTGCGTGCGGATTCGGCGGGCGGCGTTCCGTCGTTGGCGGGGGCTGCCCGGCCAGCCGACACGGATGGCTGCGGCCTGGACGGCGCGTCCGAGCCGGTCGTATTCCAGTATTCCGGCGGGTCCGGCGATGCGGGTGGTGTAGAGCAGGAGCCCGGTGGGTGTGAGCAGGCTGGCGAGGCGGGCGAGCAGGGTGTCCCGGTCGGCCTGAGTGCTGAGGAGGGAGAGAAGTCCGTCGGTGACGGCGACCTCGAAGGGGCCGGGCAGGTCGGGGAGTTGTGGTGCGGATGCTTGCTGGGTGGTGACCGCGATGCCGTGCTGGTGGGCGTAGGCGGCGGCGAGGGCCAGCGGCGTAGCGCAGGCGTCGACCATGTGGGCCTGGAATCGGTGCCGGCCGAGTAACTGGGTGAGGGTGGCGAGCATTGTCTCGTCCGAGGCGGCGCAGATGAGTACCCGCAGCCGCCCGCCGGAGTCGCGCAGGTCGGCGAGCGCCGCGTGGTAGAAGCGGGCATGCCAGGCGGGGTTCGCCTTGAGGCCAGTAAGGCGGAACAATCGCCACGTTGCGTGGTAGCCGAAGCAGCTGGGCGAGCAGGATCGGCGGGCTACGGCGACAGCTCCGGGGATGCTGAGCCGTACCGTCCCAACTGGTGGGATGTCGGTCATGCGCCAGTCCGGTGGGCGACGAGGTGGAACAGGCGTGCGACGTGCCGGTAGGGGTCGCGCCGGCCCGCTTCCCATTCGAGGTCGCAGACGAGGTCGAAATCGGCTCCGACGGGTGTGTCGCGGAGGTGGTCGGTGAAGATCCGGACTCCGTACCAAACCATGGTCGGGGCTCCCGCGGCGGCGAGGTGAGCGGTGACGTCGTCGACCGTGTCGGCGCGGCTGGGGACGCCCAGTCGCCCGGTTTCGCTGTTGGATTCGAGCATCGTCAGGGCGTCGCTCCAGCGGCCTTCGACGCCGGGGCGCATGGCCAGCGCGCGGGCGTTCTTGCCGAGGACGGAGATCAGGCCACCGTCGGGGCGGGCCAAGTCGACCAGGGCGGCGAGCATGGGGCGGGGGTCGTCAAGGTACATGAGGACGCCGTGGCAGCAGACCAGGTCCCAGTCGCCGCCGACGACGGTGACGGCGTCCTCCCCGCGAGCGTCCACGAGGTCGACCCGCTGCCGTATTCCCGGGTCTTCGGCAAGCAGTGCGGACTGGGCGGCGGCGAGCATCTCAGGGTCGTGGTCGACGAGGGTGACCTGGTGGCCGGCGTGGGCCAGGGCGAGCGCTTGCTGCCCGGCACCGCCGCCGATGTCGACCACACGTCGGGGCGCGGCCGGCAGGTGCGCGAGCAGCGCCCGAGTGACCAGGGCCTGGCGGACAGCGCCGCGCATGCTGCCGGCGTGGCGGGCGTATGCGGCAGCCAGTTCGCCGTCAGTGTCGGCCCAGGAGTTGATCGTCATTCGCTGTTACCTTCTCCAGGTCGGAAAGCAGGACACGGAACACTTCCGGGTGTTGGTAGACCAGCCGGATCGACAGGTAGCGGTGACGCAGCAGCGTGGTCAGGCGCCGGCCAGCTTCACCCGCCGGGGCGCAGTGAGCTCGTACCGCGGCGCGTAAGGCGAGCAACAGGGACAGGTGCGCCTCGAAGAATCCCTGGTCGGGCAGCATGCCTCCGAGCCAGACGCCGGCGTTGTCCCGCGTCATGAGCTCCCACACCACCGTGTCAGCGGTCTGGTCTCCCTGGTCGATGGCGGCGAGGTGGGGGATGCGGACCGCGTCGGGAGGCGGGGTGGGCCGCACGGCGCTGGTCAGGCACTGGCCGACGACGACGCCCGCGCCGTCCCGCAGCGCGCTGAGGTGTGCGGCGAACTGGTGGGCGAGTGCGACCCGGACCTCGCCCACGCCAGTTGGCGCCAGCGCGGCGACCCTCACACCGACGCGGGGAAGCGAGGCCGGACCGTCGGGTAGAAATCCCTCGCTGGTCGCGATCCAGGCGAGAGCGCCATAGGCGACCTCGTCGAGAACTGTGTGCGCCGGGGTGGCGGCTCGGCCAGCGTCGAGGACTGCGACCAGACCGTCCTCGGAGGGCAACCGCCACGGCGGCGGCGCGAGGTGGAAGGTACGCTCCGGGGTCACGGCGATGCCGCTCATTGCGTACCCGCTGGACCGAAGCGGCGGTAGTAGCGGTCGAGCAATCCGCTGGACTCCAGCGCTGCGTCGGTCGCGGCGACGTTGTGGCCGGCGTCGAAGCCGTGGTCGGGACGTGCCAGGGTCACCGCTCCGACTAGCAGTGCGGCGAGCACAAGGTCGGAGTACTTGTTCGGCAGGCTCTCCGCGTGGTGGAAGTTGACCGGGAAGCCGTCCGCCACGACGGTCGCGGTAGCCCCGGAGGCCAAGTGGAGCCGGAAGCCTGTCACACCCGCGTCAGAGGTGAACCTGGCCTCTTCGACGAGTTCGTCGAGGGCGAACTCGTTCGTGCGAGACGTGGTGGACACCAGGAAGCAGTCGCGGCGCAGCGAGGCGACGTGCTCGCCGCGCAGCGACGGCTGGCCGGTAGTCCCCACGATCAGCAGGGGCCGGTGGTGGGCGAGTAGCCGGGCCAGCGAGCGGTCTGTCTGGAAGCCTCGTTCGTGGGCCGCGACCAGCCGGACGATCGCGGCGTCGTAGACGGCGACGCGCATCCTCCGGGCACGTAGCACCTCGGCGACCTGCTCGCCGATACGCCCGAATCCGATCACGAGTGCGGACTGGCCCTCGAACTTCTCGTTCGGCAACAGGTCGAGCGTGTTGCGCACCGACGCGTCGGCGATGCCGTAGGACTCGATGGTCGCTTTCAGCCGGGACTCGGCCACGCTGAACACAGGCAGCGGTAGCCGGTCGCCAAAGCGCCCGAGCTTGGCAATACCGGAGGTCGTCTGCTCGACCAGCCCGACGAACGCCCCCGCCAAGTCCGGCCGCTGGTCGAGCAACACCGGCAGGGTGTAACCGCCGTCGTCCACCAGCAGCCCTCGGCGGTCGAGGGCGCGGGCCCGATCGGTGTGGTCGGCGAGCGCTTCGGGCACGGCGGTCCACGGGTACACGGCGATCCCCGATGCCCGTAGCTGCGCGTCGACTCGACCGGTGTGGCGGTAGCGGTAGCCCTTGTCGATCACAGTGATCCCGGCGACCGGGACACCCATGGCCGTCACCGCGTCGACCATGACCAGGAAGTCGCTCATGTGGTGCACCGTGAGCACCGGTGCGACTGTGGCCAGACACCGCGGCGCCATGAACCGTGGCAGCGTCGCAGTCAGCGGCATCTGCGCGCGCAGCTCAGCCATCTCCAAGGGTGTGAACCTGACCCGTTCGACCGTCGAAAGGAGCGTGGCCAGCTCCGCGGAGGCGGTGTCGCCCACGCGTTCGATGACGGCCGACACCACGATGGCGTTCTGGGGGTGCGCCTTCGGGCGCGCCGGCGCCCCGGCCACCACACGGAGAACCGTGTTGCCAGGTAGGCGTAGCCGTGCCTCGTGGCCGGACGCCGTAGTCTCAAAACCTGCGATCTCTGTCAGCGCGCCGATCGAGGCGACCACATCGGTGAGAATCGTCGCCCAGTCGCTGGCCGCACCCCGCACCAGCGCCGAGGCGACTGCCGGTTGGTAGGCGCCAGCTAGGGTCGACGTCGTGGCGACGCGGTCGTCACACGTGCCGACCCCTGCGAACGCCTCCGTCTGGTATGTCAGTGCGCCGGATAGTGGAATGGCGGACGCTGATGGCAGCGCAGTCATGCCACGCGCCCCTGTCGCGGGGAGAGCCACGGTCGCAGTCCTCCTTTCGTTACGCAGAGGCTCACGGCCGGGCGCGGTGTCTTGATCCCTGGCAAGTGGGCATTCCACCTTGCATTTCACGACTGCTGATGGTGAGCCTGGCAGCACCGATAAGGCAGAGGAACGAGGCGCTGTCCTAGTCTTGCCCGAGTTTCAGCTCGCTGCTCCTGCCATAGGCCGCTACGCTGGCAAATCGGAGTCGCGACGCGGCGTGACATGATCTGAGAGGCATGTTGATGGCCACGGTCGTGCGATGGTCCGGCCGAGAGGCTCGGGCACTCCGCGAGGCGCAGCGCATGAGTGTGCGCGAGTTCGCCGCGCGGCTGGGTGTCAACGACTCCGCGGTGTCCAGCTGGGAAAGGCGTGGGAGCGACGCCCGGCTCCGCTATCAAACGCAGCAAATACTCGACACGGAGCTGGCGCGAGCATCGGTCGACGTCCAGTTACGATTCGAGACGACGCTCGCGGCCGGCGGCATGCCCTCAGAGACTTCTTCCGACTCGGACGAACTTTCTCCGTCCGCGTCGAGTCAGCGTGGTGGCCCTCGCGGTGCGCCGCCGGCCATCCGGGCGACGCTGGGCCCCCGTTCGTCGTCTCGGACGAGCGCTCTCCTGCAGGCTGTGGAGCCGGCGGAAAGCTCACGCATGATCTACCTGCCGCCGCCTTCCGCGGCCGACCGGCTACACGGTTTCCTGCGGTCGCCGTCACGCGTTTTCCTGGTCAAAGGGCCGCCTGGATGCGGCAAAACCCGGTTGACGTACTTCCTCGCGGAGGAATTCGCAGACCAGGCCGACGTCCAACTTCACACCGCCGACTCGTGGCACGACCCGACGCAGCTCGACCTGGCCACCGAGATCTTGCGGTACGCCTCGATCCCACGAGGAGACGACCCGCTGCTGACCCTGGAACGAGAAGGTGCCGCCTTGCGCCGGCCTCTTCTGGTCGTGGTCGACGGTATGAAGCACCAAACGCAGTTCAGCCACGTCGCCCGCCAGGTGGACGGCGTACTCAGGCAGGTCACGCACGACCTGGTGCGGTTCCTGCTGGTCGTCAGGACGCCACCCGAAACGGACGTGGCCGCCTACCCTGTTCTCACCGCGTCGGTCTTCGAGCCCCCCGGCGCGCCGGGGTGCGGGGCCTCGTACCGGATGGCACCGTGGGAGCATGCTGAGGCACAGCAAGCGTGGGACGACTCCCGCGTGCCCGGCGACCCGTCGTTCATGGCACTGCCGCCCTCGATACAGCACCTCGTGCGCCTGCCCCTCTACATGCAGCTGGTCAAGGCCGCCGACAACGGGACGTCACCCGGCGCGGTCAACGCCTACCGGCTTTTGGACCACTGCGTGAAAGCAATTCTTCGCGCATCTGGCCAGGACGTGGACCGTGCGGTGCGGGTGCTGTCGAACCTGGCCGAGGAGCAGGCCCCCGATCTCGTCCCCACCCGGCTCGCTAAGTACGGCGAACGGCGCCCGGCGGCCCAGCCCGATGTCGACACCCTCCGTACCGCCACGCCGCCGCTCCTACGGCTCTCGCCCATCGGCGAACCCGAGTTCGGCCACGACGTCGTAGGCGAGTACTTCCTCGCGACGCGGATAGCGAGCCTCCTGGAGGCACGGGGACGATCCGTCGCTACGGTGGGGGCGTTCAACGACCTGGCTGTCAAGGCGGCCACCTCGGCGACGGCGCGAAACGTCTTCGAGCTCGTCGTGTACTGCCTCGACACCTCCGCCCGCGACCTGGTCGCCTCCGTCGCCCTGTCGCCGACCGTTACCGTCGGCACGACGCTCCCGCTGATGTTGAAACTCGTCGGCGGCGGGGCCGGGTTCGCCACCGACGAGGTGCTCCGCACCTGCGCCCGACGGTGCACCCAGGACACGGCCCTGGAACTCGCGCGGTCGCTGCTCGCGATTCCGGCGGTTGTGGGCGTGCTCGGCGACGACTACTACCCGTGGTTCGTAGGCCTGCTATGCAGGTTCGGCTCCACGATCTGGGCTGACGCGGCGGAAGCGGTCGAGCGCACCCTCGACCGCGACTGCGTGCGCCGGCTCCTCGCGTCGGCCAACATCGACCAGGCCGAGGTAGCCACGTTCTTCGCGAGGCACTTCGTCCTCTTCCGTGGCGACGACCCCGACCTGACGGCAGCACTCGACGGCCTGCTCGGGCACCCGGACTGGCGCGTCCGGGCCGCGCTCGCGGAAGGGCTCGGCGACGACCACGCACCGCACTCGGCCGCGCCGCAGTCCCTCATGGGCAGGCTGATCGACGACAGGGACTACAAAGTGCGCGCCGCCGCGGCGCTGACCGTGGGACAGGCGCGTCCCGGCGACGCCGGCCGCCATCTCGCGGCACTGTTACGCGACGACAACTGGCACGTCCGGGAACGTCTCCTACACGGACTGCTATCCGACCCGGCCACCACGAAGCTCCTCGCCGACACCGCGATCAGCCTGCTCGTCGTGGACCACCGCTGGCGTCGCTGCCCCGCCCACATCGCACCCCTCGTCGAACGACTCCGGCTCCTGCACGGCCAACCGAGCACCGACAGCTCGTCCAGGGCCAGAGAACAGGCCCTGTTCGCGTTGCTCCGAGAGATACACACCGGCTGGAGTCAGCTGCCGGGCGAGGTCAAGCGGCGGCTCGTTGCCGAGGGACGGGAAAGCCCGAACTGGCTCGTCCGCCACGAAGCCGACGCGCTCGCGGGTAGCGGCGCGGACGTCGCGCGTCGACCGTTCCCGCTGGACGCACCCTCACGGCGGGAGACCTATCGGCGGCTGCGCGGTAAGCGGTCGGTCCAGGTCGCCCTGGACCTCCACGACCTGGACGAGGCTGTGGCCGTCGCGAGAGCCGCCGCGGCAGCGGGGATCGGCTTCCTCGAAGTCGGCGACCCGCTGATCAAGGAAGTTGGTGTCGCCGCGGTCGAGCACGTCAAACGTGAGGTGCCGGACGTCGCCGTCGTCGCTGAAATGATGTCCGCGGACTGGGGGCGGGACCAGGTCGTCCTAGCTGCCGAGGCCGGCGCGGACGTGGTGTTCCTCATCGGGCCCGCGACCTCCGCCAGCGTCTCCGCCGCGGTTGACGCCGGCCGGCGGCTCGGCGTGCCGATTCTCCTCGACGTCCCGCCGACCCGCGCCTGCCAAGAGTGGATTCGCGACATGGAACGCGCCGGGGTCGACGGCTTCGCCGTCACGACCAACATCGACCTGGGTGTCGGAAGCCGGCACCCGCTCGCGACTGCACGGGCGGTACGTGGCTGGAGCAGCCTGCCGGTGGCGGTGTCCGGGGGCTTCAGCGCGACCGACTTCGCGGTCGTCGAGAGCGCCGACTGGGACATCCTGATCGTCGGCCGGAGCGTCACGGAAGCGGTGCACCCGGACACCGCGGCCAAAAGCCTCGCAGCCTTGGTACACGGGACCAGCGGAGAGGAGCTCGATGATAGTCGCGGCGCTTAGACAGGACCTGATTCCGCAGGTGCAGCACCTTATGGAATTGGGCGCTCCCTACGTTCGAGTACGTACCGGTTCCGACTACTGGCTTTATGCTCGGTTGTTCTCCTCGTCGTGCCCGGTCGGCCTTGTCGGTGACCAGGTCGCGGGCGCCGTCATCGCGTTCCGCAGCCAGGACGACCCGTCCGACGTCTACGTCCAGGACGTCGTCACCCATCCCGACCACCGCGGGCGCGGGGTCGCCAGAAAGCTGCTGACAGCCGTGCGGAACCGGGCGACCGAATGGGGCTGCGCACAGCTTTACCTCACCTCGGAACCCGAGAACACAGCGGCCCATGCGGCCTGGACCTCCATGGGATTCGTCAACCTCGACGGGGACATCCTCGTCGACGAAGTGTCCGTGACCAGGGATTTCAAAGGGCCCGGCAAGGACCGCGCGGTCTACGCGCTGAACTTGGGGTAACTGGTGTCCACGGTGCCGCCAAAACCGACTGCCTGCCGCTGCCCGCCAGGCACCTGCTACCGGCCGAAGACTTCGTGCTGTCAGACCGCCTGGCCAGTCGCGACCTTCCGATCAGCAGCCCCGGCTCGTCACGCCCAGAGCTGTTCTCGAAGTGCTGGAAGGCGAACGGTAGAGCGGTGTCGACGCCCATCTCAGGAGTGTATGGCGGTGCCTGCGCGCCCCAGGCCCTACCCACCGACGTCGTCGCCCGGATCGTTGACGCTCGCGCTGCCGTTCAGCTGATGTCCGCGATCGCCCGACACCCCGCCGCGGACGGAGTCCCGACCGCCCGTGGCGGGGTGTCGGAGGCAGAGGCAGAGCGCCGTGTCCACCGGTCCTGGCCTCCCGTGCCGCCCGAGAGTTGCCCCTTGATGACCGGTCCGGCAAGGTCAGCTCTCAGCCCGAGACCGTGTAGCCGTCGGTAGCGATGGATCATGAATCGTGTCTTACGAACCCGCCTTGATCAGGGAGCAACCGGCTGCCCCCTGATCAAGGGTCAGTCGCCGGTCCGCGCCGCCCACGTCTCCCGAGTGACGGCGTAGACGGACTTGTCGGCACCATGGAGGTGCTCCGTCCGCTGGAACGTCTCCCCGAGCCGCTCGGCGACCCGAATCGACGGGATGTTGTCCGGTCGAATCACTGAGATCACCTCGTCCGTGCCGACCTTCTCCATCCGCAAGCGTGCGAACCTGGGCACCGCCACCGGATCGCTCGTCGGCACGGTTGACGAGGAACTCGCCGATCTCCTGATCTTCGTGTGCGCCATCGCGAACCGGCTCGACATCAACCTCGCCGACGCCCTCCGCCGCAAGGAAGCGTTCAACGAGACGAGGGCCTGGGCGTAGATTCCTGCATTCGTGCGCCTTCGCGGACGATCTCACGGGATTCGTCGCTGGTGTCGGCCCACCCGGGTCCCGTTACCTCGGCGTGGGGGACGGCCTGGCAGATCAGTGCACCCACCCGTACCGCCCTGGAAGACGAGGTCTTCGGGAAACGTGTCCCGAACACGACCGCGACGCTTCGACGATCGCCCCCAGCACGTGAGTCGCTGGCACCCTGCCTAAGAAGATCGCGGCAGCGGTGCGCCACTCGCCAGATGGACGCCGTCCAACGCCGTACTCAGTTTCGCGATGAAACGGTGCATCTGTGGATCAAAGCTGGCGGTGTCCCACCGGATCGGCTCATCGAGCCCGAACCACCCCACCCCACGGCACTCGCGAGGGTCAGGACGCATCGCCTCACCGGCGTCGGCCGCCAAAACGAACCACAACGTCACATCGGTATGGCTGTGAGCTCCCCGGGTCTGCGTCACCGTCAGGAAGAACGGCTCACCACCGCCGAGCCTGGCATGGAACCGTGCGATGATCCCCAGCTCCTCGGCCGCCTCCCGTACCACGGTTTGACAGGGATCCTCACCGTCATCGACGTGGCCGCCGGGCAGCAACCAGCACCCCGCCTTAATATGATCAACAAGCATCAGGGTACGGCGGTCCTCGTCAAGCAAGGTGCCCTGGCCGCTTCGCTGGCCCCCTCGGTTGCAGGGAAAATGGTCTGGTTGCCTGGTAAGCCGGTCGGTCTGTGGTGCCTGTGAGCTCGTAAGCAAGGCAAAGTACACAGCCAGATGCCGGGGCGGCACGGCCAGAGACCGCACACGAAACAGCGGCGCCCCCGAACCCACCCACCGAAGGATCTCCGCCTGGTCGTCGGCCTCCTGACGGTCGTACGGCAAGACTCGTGCCACCAGATCTTTGATGATCGATCGGGGCTCGTCATCGAGCAGCGGCACCGCGAACCTCCCAAGGGCCAGTCGAGACCACCGACATCAGCCGAACACCGATCACCTCAGCCGGCGCAGCTGGCGTGTGGACGAGAACCGAAGCGCTCGCGACGCTACCGCGCCCTCGGTCGCCACCCGCGGAGTGGATCGGCGTGTCTCCTGCCCACCCCGCGAGGATCGTCGGTGTCAGACGTGCACACGCCACCACCGTCGGCGACGCTCTTGCACCCCAGATGATCAAGACGGGTGGTCAGCAGGGTGTCGAGGAAGGTTCTGGCCTGAAGCGCGGCATTGGCGGGTGCAACTCCGGGACCGGCAGATGCTTCCACCATCACCGGTCCGCGATAGCCGACGTCGGCGAGCCGGTTGCGCAACCGGGCGTGCTCGATGCGGCCGGTCGTGCTGGGTCAGCGCCGTGCGTCTTCCGGTTGCCCGGCCGGTGCCGGGTCGGCCAGTTGCACGTCGACGACCCGGCCCGCCCAGTCCTCGGCCCCGGTGCCGGCGGTGGGCGCCGGATCGTCAAGAACGCCCGCGGCAGTGAGGTGGGCGCTGTCGGCGACCAGTCCGGCGGTCGGGCCGAGCACGGACAGCAGCTCGAGAAGGTCCGTGAGGCTGCCGGTCGGGCCTCCATGGGCACGCCACGCTGTGATCGGTGGATGGATGTGCTCGATACCGAACGCCAGCCCGGCCGCGCCGGCGAGATCGACGAGGTTCGCGAGCGCTCCCGGTAGGACGTGCCGACGCACCCCCATCGAAATCATTTCGGCTGGTAGCCAGGAGGAGACCACGGCCACCCCCAGCCAGGCGCTGTACGCGGCGGTGGTGGTGAACGTGGCCAACGCGCTGTGCCGCGTGGCCGCGTCGACGAAAAAGAGATCATCCGTCGGGTAGACCCAGGTGACAGTGAGCTGATGGCGGTCGACGAGCCGCGCAAGACGAGCGCGATCGTCTGGTGGGGTCCGGTGGAGGTGCAGGTGCACACCCGCGAATCCGGCGGTGACCGCCATCCGGGTGACAGCCAGCGGATCATCGTCGGGATATCCAAGGCCCCGTAACGACAACGACGGGATCATCGTGAAGCCTCCAGCGCGGCGAGCGCCGCGACCCCCACTGACGTGGCCGGTTCCGGCTCGGTGATCAGGAAGGCATCCAGGATTTCCGCGGCGGTGGTCGAGGTGGCCAGACGGTAGGACAGCACGCAGACGTTCGCGTCGTTCCACCGCCGGGCGGCCGCGGCGGTGACCGCGTCCACGCACAGCGCCGCCCGCACCCCGGGAATCTTGTTCGCGGCAATCGACACGCCGGTGCCGGTAAAGGACAGCAGGACCCCGATATCGGCATGGCCGTTACTGACCGCCTCGCCGACGTCGACGGCGACGGTCACCCAGCCGTCGGCCTGTGGCGTCCAGCCGTCGCCGGAAGGCAGCGGCGGTGGCAGATAGCTGACGTGGTGACCAGCCTCGTCCAGGTATCGCACGACGAGACCGGCCACCGTGGTCACCTTGTCCGAACCGACCGCGATCCGCAGTGCCTGGTCCGGCTGTCCAGCGCGGCCGGACTGGCGAAGTGTGCTCATGGGCGTATGTCCAGGATGTAACGGGCGCCGACCACGGCTTCCGGTGAACCGGCAGATTCGCTGTACCGGGTACGGACCTCAACAACCCGTAGTCCGGCCAATTCTGCGATGAGCAAGAGCTCCGGCAGGTTGTAGGACCGCATGATGTGGATGTACTCGGCATCTTCCAGCAGGGTCCGGTCCGGGCTGATGACGGTGTGCCGGACCCGTTCGGTGACAACCTGCCTGGTGCGGTCAATGCTGATCGTGGTCGCGACCGTCACCGAGCCATCCGGGTGGGGGTAAATCTGCTGCGGGATGGTGATCGGCATGTCCAGCGCGGTGCGGTAGGTCGGATCGTCCCAGAACGCCTTCACATCGATCAGCAGCCGACCTCCGTCGGTCAAGCGGGCCGCATAACCGGACAGGACTCCAGCTTGATCCTCAAGGGCGTACTGGAGGACCCCGGAGGTGAACAGCACCTGTCGAACCGGCGGCAGGGTGTCAGGTGCACGCCGTAGGTCGGCATGCACCAGCCCTACCTGGCCGCTGCACCGTTCCCAGGCGGCGGCGAGCATCGCCCCACTGTGATCTACCCCAGTAGCAGGTATCCCCGCTGCGACGATCGGCGCGAGGATCTGCCCGGTGCCGCAGCCGACCTCGACCACCGGCCCACCGAAACCAACCGCGGCGGCCACATAGAAATCGGCCTCGGCACGGCGGCCGGTGAACTGCGCGTCGTAAAAAGCGGCTGATGTCTCGAACAGCCGATGATTCGCTTCGGCCACACGCCGTGGGTCGATCTCAGCCGAGTCCGGAAGACAACTAAACTTCACTGCGGTCACTGGCCGCTCCCCGCCGCGGTCCGGATCATCTCACCGCCCGGATGCCAGCCAATGAGACTCGAACGGGCCTTGCCCAGCGCATCAATGGACGACACGAGAACCTCCTCGGAGTTGAAACACACAGCCGCACACCGGCAATGACGTAGGCCGTGTAACGCGCGACGCGGCAGCGTCAACAGCTATGCGGCAATCCAGAGAATCCCGGTGGCCGAACGCGCCTGCCAGAGCGAATACGCCGCGTCGCTGTGTGATCGACTCTCGTTTGCAGGCAAGCCGTTCGCGTACGTACGCGAGAAGTTCGCTCAGTCGACACTGTGCCGGCGACGGCACTCTCCGCATTTTTTCGATCACTCACCCTGCAAGTCTGGGCTCGCACGCACATGATCTCCCATTCGATCTTCCGATATATGGAGCGCAGGGACTCAGAGAGTCGGATGGCCTGATAGCCGACATGATGGAGGGCTTTCGTGGACCGACCGCCGAACCTACCCGAAGCTCAGAAGACGGCCCGGCCACGCTTGGGTCGCCGTCACCGCGCACTAGCGGGGTTCATCGCCACGGCAACATGGACACTCGCGTTGGCGATTCCAGCAAGCGCCGAGCCAATTCCGACCTCAATACCAACTACGACATCAACGGTAGCGCCGGGTGCGCCGGACGAAATCAAAGTTGATCCAACCTGGGGTACCGCACCCGGCAAAGACAAGGTCCAGATGTTGCTCGACTTCCTTTCGCAGGCCGGCTTGTACTGCTGCCTTGCAGCGATCATCCTGGGCGGAGCCATCATGAGTCTCGGGAAAATGATCGGATCAGCGCAGGGCAACCGTGGCGTCCCACTCGTTCTCGGTGGCGGCGGTGGCGCAATCATCGTCATTCTCGCGCCCGGAATCATCAACTGGCTTGTGAAGTGAGTCGCGTCCTGTTGATTGCGGTGGTGGCCTGGCACGCCGCGGCGCCGCGGTACGTCAACCCGATTATCCGGGCGAGGGCTTGATGCGCGTCGTCACCAGCTGGGGTGCGGAGACGTTCGCCAACGCGGTGGTCGGCTGGTTCGTCAGGAGCCTCCTGGATGCTATCGGTCTCATCATCGGAGATTTCTTCAAGGAGACGACGCGTCCGCATGTGACCGCAACCGAGTTCATCGGTGCTGGTGGCACCTACACGGTTGTCGCCTCGATGAGTGTCCTGCTGCTCGCCGGTTTCACGTTCCTGGGCGTGATACAGGGATTGCTCTCGGGAGAACCGGGGCAGGCGCTGGTTCGGGTTCTTCGTGACATCCCGCTCGCAGTGTTGGCGATCATTGGTTTCCCCTGGCTGGTCGATCAGTTGCTGACGCTCGCCGATGTTCTTTGTAGTTGGATACTGCCCTCGACCGATACCGCGACCCGTATTCTGACGGTGTCCGCCGTCAACAATATTAAAGGCACGGGTAGTGGACCCGCGCAGCTACTGATAGCTGTGGCAGCGTTCACCGCGACGGTACTGATCTATCTGGAGCTGGTTGTTCGTAACGACCTCGTCTATCTGGTTGTCGCGCTTTCTACGCTATCGTTCGCTGGTATCACGATGCCGGCGGCACGGCCAACTGCACGCAAAGCAGTCGAAACGATAATTGCGATCATTCTCGCGAAACCGGCGATGTACATCGCGCTGCGGGTCGGTCTGGATTTCCTGCTCGTGCAGGAGAAAGGCTCTCCGCTTGGTACCTCCGGATGGGGGAAGCTGATTGTTGGATTCACCGTCATCATGCTGACCGCGTGTGCTCCGTTCGTAGTGTGGAAATTGATCCCGGCCGCCGAAGGCTATGTGCTCGCACAGGGCTTGTCCCGGGCGCCGATGCGGGCGGCGATGCAGGCCGTGCAAACCGCGTACTGGGGTCAGGCGCTCCTGGGCGGAGTACGCGGTCGCGGACCCTCCGGCGGCGGCCGCGGTACGGGCGGTGGCGGCGGTACGAGCGGCGATAGGCCACCAACGCCGGGACCGTCGTCGGCTGGCCGTATGGGTCCGCCGCGATCGTTGCCGGGAACAACGGGGTCTTCCGCGCGGCCGCGTCCGCGATCCGCCGCTGCTACAACCGCGGGCACCGCCGGTGGTCCCGGATCACCGACGGACGGCGGGCCTCGGTCACCTGGGCCGCCCGGTCCACCGGCGGCGGGCACCGCGGAACCAGTCGGCACGCCCACGCCGTCTCCGGCTGGCGGCCCTGGGGGTGGTGCGGAGCCCTGGACGCCACCTCGTGCAGGCCCACGCCCCAGTACCCGTACGCCAGGACAAGGTGACCGCTCTCAGCGACCAGGCCGCCGCCGGATCCATCCGGCCGGCGCCGCTGACGATCAAGAAGCGGACGGTGATCGACCATGAGTGGCTCACGTCTGCCGGTGTACCGGCTCGTGGACAGACAGGCCGGTGGGGTGCTGTTCGGTCTGACCGTTCCACAACTTCTCCTGGTCGCGACGGGTCTTGGCGCGGTGGTCGTCTCAGTGTCCACGCATTCGCCACGGGGTCTTGCCACCGGTCTCGGGGTCGCCGGCGGCTGCGCGGCGTTGGCGTTCGTTCCGGCCGGCGGGCGGCGCCTGCACGCGGCGCTTCCGGATGCCGTGGTGTTTGCCGTGCACCGCCTGACCGGGCGGCATCGCTGGCTCGCGCCGCTACCGCTGCCACTCCTCACCGGCAGTCCGGCGCATGCCCGAACAAAGCGGCAATCGGCGGCGGCTCTGCCGCGCTGCCTGGCAGGGATGGACATCGCCGCGGTGCCACGCCCGGCCTGGGCGGACGGAGACCGACGCCTGGACCCTGTCGGCCTTGTCCGGGACGAACGCTCAGGGACCTGGACCGCGATCCTGGCGGTGCGAGGCGGATCGTTCTCCTTGCTCGACCCCGCCGACCAGCACCAACGGCTGGCGGGTTGGGCGCAGCTGCTGTCACAGTTCGCCCGCGAGTCCTCACCGCTGGTCCGGCTCGGCTGGTCGCTGTGGTCCGCTCCGGCACCCCTGTCGGAACACCTGTCATGGCTTGACGAGCGGACCGCGGAGCACTCCCCCATGAGTTCCTTCAACGACGCCCGCATCCGATCATCCGCGCTGGACGCCGCGGAAGCGGCATACCGCCAGCTTCTCGACGAACAGGCCACACACCTGCACCGCCACGACCTACGAGTATGGATAACCCTCGATCGCCGACGGATCGGCCGGCGAATGGGGACCCCACCGGACGCCACGCTCGCCGCCGCACGGGCACTGACCGACCGTGCACGCGCGGCAGGCCTGGTCGTCAGCGCGCCGCTGTCTCCAGTGGAGATCGCCGAAGCGATGCGGGTGCAGGCCGATCCATCGGTCGTGGCGACCCTCGCCCATGTCCGGCGTGGTCTGGCCGAGCATGCCGGGATGTCCAGCGTGCTGGCCACCACGCACGCCGGGCCGCTGTCGATGGAGATCCGCTGGACCGCAGTGCGGGTGGACAGCACGTGGCATCGGGTGTTCTGGATCACGCGGTGGCCCGCTCTCGGTCTGGAACCGGATTGGCTGGACCCGCTCCTGCTCCACGCTCCGTGTGTTCGCGCAGTCACGGTCGTGCTGGAGCCTGTGTCGCTTCGCGCGTCGCGGCGGCGAATCAACGCCGAGTCGGTGACGATCGACGGCCAGGTCGCGATCCGGGAACGGCACGCCTTCCGCGTCCCTGTCCACCTGACCCGGGCACACGCCCAGGTCGACCAGCGGGAAACCGAACTGGCGGCCGGTTTCCCCGAGTACGGCTATCTGGCTCTGATCGACGTGGCCGCGCCCTCACGCGAGGAGTTGGACGAAGCCAGCAACACAATGATCGACCTTGCCGCCCAGTGCGGGGTCACCGAGCTACGTCCGCTGCACGGCCGGCATGATGCCGCCTTCGCCGCGGCCCTTCCCCTGGGACGTGCCCCCGGTCAGGCGCTCCTGGAAGGCCGGGCATGACCCGCCCGTCGGCACCCCGCCGGCGCTCCCGCCTGGCGTCCACGGTCGGTAGGCGGTCCGGTCTGGCGCTTCCGCGTGGCGTGGCGACCACCGCTCATCTGTGCGCGATCTACCCGTTCGTGATCGAGGCCGGTCTCGGCGTCGCCGGGGCGTTCCTCGGTCGGGACAGGCTCACCGGCGGCGGGTTCTTCTTCGACCTGGTCGAGGCGTACGACGCCGGTCTCGTCCAGGGCCCGAACATGGTTGTCTCCGGCGCCGGCGCCTACGGCAAGTCCGCGCTGGTGAAGTCCTACGTCTACCGCACCGCGGTCCTCGCCGGCCCGACACGGTTCGTCGCCGTCATCGACCCGAAGGGCGAGTGGATACCCCTCGCCCGCGCTCTCGGCTGGGCGGCCCTGCAACTGCGTCCCGGCGGCAACCTACGGGTCAATCCCCTCGACCCCGGCCCGGCCGCCACCCGGCTGCCCGAGACCGATGCACTCAGTCATCGGACGGCTGTGGCCACCACTCTGCTCGCGATCTCGCTCAGGCAGGCGGAACTGTCCGCTGGCCAGCAACGCCTGATCGCGGTCGCCGTCCGCCGTATCTCCGAGGCCGGGCGGCACGGCGGCACACCGACGTTGGTCGATCTGCGTGATGTTCTCGCCCGGCCGGACACGGCTATGGCCGACGCGCTCGACACCACGGTGGACGAGCTCGCCGAACGACGCCGCCCGCTCCTGGATGCCTGCGCGATGTTGGTCGACCAGGACCTGCGTGGGATGTGCGACGGTCCGACCAGCGTCGAACTCGACTGGGAACACACCGGCGGGATCGTCCTCGACCTGTCCGCGCTCCTCACCAACCGCCGCGCGCTGAAACTCGTCCTCACCGCCGCGTCCGGCTGGCTTGCCGGAGCCATGTACGGGCAACCCGACCGACACAAACTCAACATCATCGACGAGGGCTGGATCGCTCTCGACGACCTCGCGATCGTTCGCTATCTCCAGGACCAGTGGCGCCTCGGCCGTCAGTTCGGCACCGCGAACATCCTCATCACCCATGCCATCGCCGACCTGGCCTCCCAGGTCGACAGCGACAAGGCCCAGGGCAGGATCGCCGAAGGGCTGCTGAACACCACCAGCGTCCGGGTGTTCCTCCACCAGAACCCCGAGCAGGTTGCCCGGCTGCTCAGCGACATGGGCCTGACCAGCACGGAATCGGCGCTCCTCAAGCAGTTCGCCCCGTTCCAGGCCCTGTGGAAGATCGGTTCGCGGACCGCACTCGTCGACCACGTCATCGCACCGTGGGAATGGACTCTAGCCGACACCGACCAGGCCATGCGCGGTCATCCGGATGCCCAACGCCAGCGCGGGGTGCATCCGGACGGCTACGATGGCACGTAGGGGTAGACGCGCCCCGGCGGTCATCCCCGGGCAGCAGTCGCTCTTCGACACCGACACGTTTGCCGGTCCTCCCAGCGCCACACCTGATGTGCCGCCTGCCGACGTCCCGACCCCCGAGTCGCCGGAACCATCGACCGCGCACGCTCCGACACCCGGCAAGACCAATGCCGATGCTCCTCGTCCGACCGCGGCGGTCGAAATCCCCCGAGAGGATCTCAGCGATGCCCGAGCGCAGGTACGACCCGCCGAGCCAGACCGGCCCGACGAGCCAGACCGAGCCGAACCCGTCCCGGATACGCCGGACAGTCGAGGACTGGATGACCCGGCACGCCCCGGCGACGGCGGCCAGGCTGGCGTCCGATCCGCACGGCCCGCAGGCGTTGGACGACGCGGCGGCGACGATCTGCCGCAAGCTCAACCGAGCCGAGGTTCTGCGGACGGACCCGACGACGGTCGAACCGGACGACGACGAGGAGTTCTACGTCGAGGACGAGATCTTGCTGGCGGTTCCGGCGGAGAAACTGGAGCGCGTTCTGGTCAGGATGCTGGCGTCCGACGAGGACTACTGGTCGATGCAGCTCCGGCTGCTGCCGATGATGTACCCGGCGGACCCGGCGACGCCGGAGCCGTTTCCCCGGCCGGCTCAACCGCGTCGCGACAGGTAGCGAAAGACGCCGCACAACCGGGCGGGCGGGCGTCCCCGGCCCAAGCTGATCATCCGGAGCAGTTCCGCCCGCGATCGCAGGACAACCTTGCACCTCGTGGACTGAAGAGCAAGGCAAAGGCGAACCTCGCCGCCCTGCGGATGCTGCGCTGGCTGGAGGACGAGGGTCGAGCGTCAAGCCCGGCCGAGCAAGTGACGCTGGCGCGATGGTCGGGGTGGGGAGCGCTGCCCGGGGTGTTCGACGAGGCGAATGAGCAGTGGTCCGCCGAACGTGCCGCGCTCCGCGATGCCGACGCCTGGCGTGCCGCCCAAGCGTCCACGCTGAACGCACACTACACCGACGCGGCCCTGGTGCGGGTCTGCTGGGACCTACTCGAAGGACTTGGCTTCACCGGAGGGCGCGTCCTCGAACCCGGGTGCGGCTCGGGTAACTTCATCGGCCTTGCCCCGAACCTCCCGATCGACATTATCGGCGTCGAGGTCGACCCGACCACAGCCCGGATCGCCGCCGCGCTGTACCCCGACGCCGACATCCGGATGCAGGGGTTCGAGGACACGCGGCTGCCTATGAGCAGCTTCGACGCGGTGGTGGGCAACTTCCCGTTCGGGAACTATCCCGTGTTCGACCCGGTCCACAACCCGGCACGGCGTTCCATCCACAACCATTTCGCGATCAAATCACTGGACCTGTTGAAACCCGGCGGCATCCTGATCGCGATCACCTCGTCGTTCACCATGGACGCGCGTAATCCAGCGGCCCGCCGCGACATTCAGCAACGGGCGGACCTGCTCGGGGCGATCCGGCTGCCATCGAAGGCTCATGCCGCGGCGGCCGGAACCGACGTCGTCACCGACATCCTCGTGCTACGCCGCCGGCCGTCCGATGCCGAACCCGCGCTGTTCACCTGGGAAGACACCGTCGAGGTCGACCTCCCCGCGGAAAGCATCACCCCAGGCCATCCGGACACCGTACGGATCAACCGTTACTTCGTCGACAGGCCCGAGGCGGTCCTCGGGCGGCTGGGCGTCGGCGGCCCGTACTCGGCCACCGTGACCGCGGTCGTCGCCACCGACGACTGGAAAGAACGTCTGGCAGAGCAGGCAGGAGTCATCCGGGACTCCGCATTGCTCGCCGGTCAAGGCTGGTCCCCGCGGGCTCCCGAACCAGCGACACGCACGGCACCCGCGGCCGATCTCGACGACGGAGGCCTAACCATCGTCAACGGCAAACTGATGGTCACAGGCGCAGGTGGGACGAGCCAGCCCGTGCGGACCCGCAACCGCGCCGAAGCCGCCGAGCTGCAAGTCCTGGTGGAACTTCGGGACACCGCACGACTCGTGCTGTCGGCGCAGGCATCGGACGATCCCGCCGACACCGTCGCCTGGACAGCCGCCCTGCGCCGGCTGAACGACGCTTACCGCACGCGGTTCGGCGCGCTCGCGGACGCGGTCATCGAAAGCGGCGAACCCGACGGCGACGAAGTCGAGAGGGTCAGCCGGGTGCCGCGGGGTCCCGCCGCGCATCCTCCGCGACTCCGGGTGGCCGTTGCTCGCCGCCTTGGAGACCGTGGACCGGGCCAGCGGCGACGTCAACAAAGCCGCGATCTTCACAGAGCGGGTAGTGGCGCCGTTCCGCACGCCAACGGGCGCGGAGACCGCCGCGGAGGCGCTGTCCATCTGCCTTGCCACCGAAGGACGAGCCGATCTCAGCCGGATCGCGGGGCTGCTCGGCGTCAGCGAGTCGGCCGCGCTCGAGAAGCTGAGCAACCTCGCCTTCCAGAACCCAGAACACGGAGGGCATCTTGAGACGGCGGCAACCTATCTTTCCGGTAATATCCGGCGAAAACTAGCCGTCGCGCGGGAAACCGCCGAGTCCGACCCCCGATGGTTGCGTAACGTCACCGCACTCGAAGGCGTTCTACCGAAAGACCTGGTTCCGGAGGAGATCGGTGTGCAGCTCGGGGCACCCTGGATTCCCGCTGCGGACATCGGGGAGTTCATCGGTGACCTCCTGGGCATCCGCCCCGTGCCGGTCTACCACTCGCCGACGACCGCCACCTGGGCTGTCGACCTGGGCCGGAACCACCGTGCCCGTCTGGTCGCCGCGTACAGCGAGTGGGGAACGCGCCGGGCCAATGCGTTCGACCTGATCGAAAAAGCACTCAACCTACTGCGACTTGCATTCCTCACCCTGCAAGACCTGGAAGCGGGAGACACCGCGTTCGACGCGGCGTTGGACGACGGATTCCGAGCCTCCCTCGACACCGACTCTCCCGATGACCTGGCAGTTCGGGTGAACGGTTGGCTGGACGTCGCCGTGAGCGGCGCGAACGGCGATGACGTCCGGGCAGTCGAGCTCCTCGGCCGAATGATCGACTTCTGCCGAGGGCGACTCGACCTGCTCAGCCAGCTCCACTGGCACCTTGCGGCCTGGCCGTACGACTCGGAAAACCCCGAGGTCCGGGACGGCCGTGAGGTCCGGTGTCAGATCCAAGCCCGGATCGAACAACACCTGCGGATCCGCGGCGCCGACCGCCGACCGCCGACATCAGCACCGCCGTCCGTCGTTGACTGGTCAGGAGCGCAAGAATGAGGAAACGAGCCAGAAGTGGACCGGCGGCACTGATCACGAGCCTACTGGTCGCGTCCGTCGCGGTGGAGATCGCGGTCCGCTGGCAGTGGCGGGCATGGTTCGTCGGCACCGTCGTACTGGCCGCCTTCTACGCCATCACCTGGAGACAGATCCTCCTACGGCGGGACGCCGAGGGCCGAGTGCGACGGGCCGAGGAGCAGGCTCGCAACGCCGCATCGCCGAAACCGACAGGAGCGGGAATCCGGCTAAGTGGTCGCCGCC
>NZ_CAKJTM010000042.1:0-43900 GCF_917627345.1 Protofrankia sp. CiP3
CCCCCCGCACAGGCCCAGAGCTCATAGCGGGCCGCCACCACCTACGCGACATACCGCAGAACCTGGGCCTGCCGTCGCGTTGACAACGCTCTCAGCCCCGCCGGCTGGCATTTCAAGGCCAGAGGGAGGCCAGCCGACGCAGATCGCCGGTGCCAGGGGGTGTCGGGTGGGTGGGAGGTTGCTAGTTTCATGCTCGACGGTGCAGCGCTCACAAACACAAAGGAATGCGGCGATGGCGACCGTGGCGCGGGACAAGCTGGCGAGGATGCTTCGAGGAGACGTGGCGGGCGCGTTCAGCGTTGCCTCGACGACGAGTGCGGACGTGCTGAGCCTCGAGGTCGACGGCATCGGGTCCGTCGCGTTCCCGGTGTCTTCCGCTCAGGCGCGCGAACTCCTCGGCCGCGGCCAGCCCGCCCGGTTTGGCCGCGGCGAGGAGACGCTGACCGACCCAGGCGTCCGCGACACGTGGGAGATCCCGACGGAGCTCGTCCACGCCAGGTGGGACGACGACGCGCTGAACGACATTCTGACGACGGTGAAAGACGAACTGGGCCTGCCGATCGCCGCCGAACTCACCGCCGGCCTTCATTCCCTGCTGGTGTACGAGCCGGGCCAGTTCTTCCGCGCCCACCAGGACAGCGAGAAGGACGACTCGATGATCGGCACCCTGGTGGTGACGCTGCCCTCCGAGCACACCGGGGGCGAGCTGACGGTACGTCACCTCGACGAGAAGAACACCTACCGAGGCTCGACGGCAGAGCTCTCGCTGGTCGCCTTCTACGCCGACTGCCGGCACGAGGTCGCCAAGATCCGGTCGGGGCACCGGATCGCCCTCACCTACAACCTGCTCCTCGGCGGTGACACCGCCCTGCCAGAGGGCGACGAGGGAGCGGTCGGCGAGCTGGCCGGTTTCCTCCGGGAGCACTTCAGCACACCCGTGTTCAGCCGTTACCGCGGACGCCTGTCCGGCCCGCCGAACCGGCTCGTCTACCTCCTCGACCACGAGTACACCCCGCGAGCGCTGGGCTGGCGCGGGCTGAAGGGCGCCGACGCCGCCCGCGGCTCCCTGCTGCAGGCAGCGGCCGAGCGGGCTGGGTACGAAGCCATCCTCGCGCTCGCGGACATCAAGACCACGCACAGCGCGTACGAGGCGGACGACTACTACGGGGACCAAGGCCGGCGCTACTGGGACGACGATGAGGATGCTGAGGACGAGGACGCTGACGACCCTGCCAACTACAAGATCCAGGAGCTGATCGAGTCCACGGTCACGCTTACGCACTGGACAGCTCCGGACGGCGACCGGCTGGAAGCGACCTCGCTGGACGTCGGCGAGGACGAGGTGTGTGCGTCCACCGGGACAGACGACTTCGAGCCCTACACTTCGGACTACGAGGGCTATATGGGCAACTGGGGCAACACACTGGACCGCTGGTACCACCGCGCGGCGATCGTCGTCTGGCCCCGCGAGCAGTCCTTCGCCAACCGCGCCGAGACCTCCCCCGGCTGGGCGCTGGACGCGCTTGCCGCGATGGCACCGACGGACGCGCAGGCCGCAGCGGCGACGCTCGAACCGTTCTGGGACGGCGCCCTGCGCGCGCGGACGCTGACAGACAGCGCGAGGATCTCCGAGACATTCGGCAAGGCCCTGCGCACGGCGGACGCCGTAGCGGACCCCGCGACCGCGTCGATGCTGCTGGGCCCGTTCCACATCGAGAACCTGACCGCCGACGACGCCGCGCCCTTCGCGAAGCTCGCCAGCCAGCATGGACGGCCCTGGACCGCGCAGCTGCTGGGAACGTGGGCAGGCGCGGGACAGCCGTACTGGACAGTCAGCGGACCGGAACGCGGGCGATGGGTGACGGACTCGCTTCCCGGGCTGTGCGCGGGGCTGCGCGCCGAGCCGGGGGCCGGCGAGACGGCCGCGCGGCTGCTCATCGACCTGGCATGGACATGGCTACGGGAAGCGGTCGACAGCGCGGCCCGGTCGTCATCCCCGCGCAGCCGCGATGGCGGCCTCGACGCCCTGGGCGCACCGCTTGCCTCGGTACTGACGGCCGCCGCCACGACCGGGCCGGCGGACACCCGGGACACGGTCCTCGAGCACGTCCGGCGACAGCAGGACGCGGTCACCGCGCTGGAGATGCCCGCGCTACGCGCCGCGGCAGCGCCCGGCGGCAACGGTACCCGCGACGAGACCGGCTTCGGCGAGCTGGCAGCGGACTGCGCGGCGCGGCTGCGCTCCCGGCTGGCGCTCCCATCGCGTGCCGCCACGGACTGGTCGATCACGCTGGCCGCGGACGGCTGCGGGTGCGAACTGTGCGAGACGTTGCGCGCGTTCCTCGCGGACCCGAGCCAGCGCACCCTCGACTGGCCGCTCGCCGAGCAGCGCAGGCGGCACGTCCATTCCCGGATCGACGCCGCCGAACTGCCCGTCAGTCATGTCACCCGCCGGCAGGGCCGCCCCTACACCCTCGTTCTCCAGAAGACCGACGCGCTCTTCACCGACGAGCTGACACAGCGGGCCAAGGACCAGGCGGACCTTGACTGGCTGGCCGCCGAATGGCACGTGCCACCCGCCCCGCAGACCACCTGACCTCCATCCGTCGATTCCGGATTCGAGTCACGCGGGCATCAGGCTGGCCGCGGCCATCGCCCCAAGCTCCCAACAGGCCTCACGCACGGCGGCGTCCACCCCGCCGACAACCGACAGCGGCTCCCGCAGACGCTTCCACTCCAGACCGGTGGCGATGGTCTCGACCCCGCGGATCGCGCCGGTCGTGTCAGAGTTGCCGTGAACATACAACTCATATGGCCGGCTGATGGTCGCCTCGAGCACAGGGTAGTAGATCTGGTCACAGAACTTGCCGAAAGCCGGGTGCGCCGAGCGGCTACGTAGTGTGTCATCGCCCTTGGTCTCCTCGCCCGCCCCAGGCACTACCTCCCGCATCGCTCGCCTCGTCGATGACAGCCCACGCTGGATGAACAGCCCGAGGCCGGACGGCCACCAAGAAGACCAGAACAGCGACCGGTCCTTATACTGGTCTTCATGGAGACCATACCGATCACCGAGGCGAAGGCCCGGATCGCTGAGCTGGCCGAGCGGGTAGCCAAAGAACATGATCACTTCACAATCACGCGCAACGGGCGCGCGGACGTGATGCTGATCTCCGTTGCCGAGTACGACTCGATGCGCGAGACCCTCGACCTCCTGTCGGACAACGAGGCTCTCGCGGATCTACGGCAGTCGCGGGACGACTTCGCCGCAGGCGACACCTTCACTCTGGGCGACGTCGCAGCAGGCCTGGAACAACGACGGTCCGGCGGCGGGTGACGGCCACCAGCGGCGCATCCTACGAGATCGCACTGTCGCGCAGGGCACGGAGAAACCTCCACGAGGACCTGCCCCTGGAGGTCGCGGCGGCCGCACTGGAGACGATCCAGCGAGCAATCGCCACGAGCCCACACCGGGTGGGCAAGCCGCTGGACGAGCCCTTCGACGGCTTCTACTCGGCGCGCCGCGGAACTTACCGCATCATCTACCGCATCGACGCCGCCAAGCATCTGGTAGAGATTCACTCCGTCCGGCACCGAAGAGACGTCTACCACCTGTGAGAAACAGATCACTTCTCCGTATGCTGGCGAGTCGCCGAGGAACGGGACGCGCGAACCGGACGGGGAGCAGCCCGGTGGGACGGTCCGCGGTCAGGTGTTCGACGACGCGAAGCTCGCTTCGAGGTGCTCCGGTTCCACGAACCTGCCGCACGGCGAGCAGGCACGCAGCACCTCGACGATCGGGCGAAGTACGTGCACGACGACGACGGGCCTGACGCCGGTCCAGTAATACAGCCGTCAGCGTGGGTCTGGGGCATAGGGATCACGCAGCGGGGAGGTACGGGCTGCGCGGATCGTTCGTTCGGCCTCGGCGGCGGCGCCCGCAGCGATGTACCGTTGGGTCCGGCCGTGCCCGATCTCCTCGATCAGTCCAGCGGCTTTCAGGCCTTGCAGATCTCGTATCGCCTGGTCACGGGTCAATCCCTCGTCACGGGAATAGGTCGCCCGGCGCGCGCCTTCCGGGCGCGTCGCGGCGTAGAGCGCGGCCACCGATCGCTCCCCCAGCCTGGCCACAGCGACCTGGTCGGTCAGAACTCGCCAGACCTCGGCCGCCAGATCGAGCCGCCGTTGGACGAGCTGTGCCCGTAGATGGTGCGCACGCAGGCAGAACCGGACCCAGCTGTGGGCGTCCCGCTCCGGAACGAAGCTTCCGCCCTGCGTCTCAGCCAACGCCGCGTAGTACATAGCCGTGTTGTGCGGTGACGAGCCGAGCCATTCCTCGATGCTGGCAAACTCGGGGGCCAGGATCAGTTCGCGCGCGAGCACCAGCGTCTGCAGGCAGCGCGCCATCCGGCCGTTGCCGTCGCGCCACGGATGGATACTGACCAGGTTCAGATGCGCCATCGCCGCCCGAACAACAGCCGGGGCATCGCGATCGCCTTCCTGAAGCCAGGCGCAGAACTCGTCCATCAGCTCCGGAACCCGCGCCGCGTCCGGCCCGGTGTAGACGGGTGGGTTGTCCGGCGCACCGGTGACCCAGAGCGGACCAAGTCGATATCGGCCGGGCGACCGGTCGAGTTCGCCGCGCAGCATCATGAAATGCAGCGCTGACAGCAGCATGGGCTGGTAACTGAACACTTCGAACCTTGCCGCCTGGAGCACATAGGTCAATGCATCCGCGTAGCCCGTGACAGCGTCCTGCGTGTGCTGGTCGTGCCGATTCGGCATCTCCTCGCCGGCCACGACGGCCTCGGCGTCGGCGGCCTCGACGGTGTAGCCCTCGATCGTGTTCGAGCCCCGGATCGCCCCCGCTATCAGACTCCGCCGCAACTGCCCCAGCCAACGCCTCGGCTCGCCCACCTGATGACGCAGATCGACGCGGAACCGCTCAAGCTCCGCGAGGACCCGCTCATCGGCCGCCTCGATCTCCGGCACCCGGAACAACATACGACGATGCTACAAGCCTCGTAGCATAGAGCGAGAGGCCGCCTCCAGAGGTCGCGGTCGCCGCGCTGGAGATGGATCCAGCGCGCGATCGCCAGCAGGGGTGCATGACACCCAGCTCTGCGGCCAGGTCACAGCGCGTAGATGCGCAGCAGGCCCAAGGCGCGGGCGGCGTCGGGACCGCGGGTGGTCAGGCCCGCCGCGGCGGGGGCGAGGCGTCGGGCCGCGACCCGGCAGAAGGCGCCGGCAAACCCGGCGCAAGAAGATCGTCACCGCGACGCCGGCCGTGTCCGAGGATGTGTTCTACCGCGTCACGAGTCTGCCCGCCGAACAGATCCACCCCCGCGGCCTCGCCGCGCGGGCCCGCGGACACTGGACGAGGACCGCTACACCGTACGCACCGGCCACGCCTCTTCAAGACACCGAGGCCACGGCCGGCGTCAGTTCTTCATCAGGTTGGCCGCGACCGTTGCTCCAAGCTCCCGGCAAGCCTCGCGCACGGCGGCGTCCACCTCGCCGACAACCGACAGGGGCTCACGCAGGCGTTTCCACTTCAGCCCGGTGGCAATCGTCTCGATCCCGCGGACCGCGCCAGTGGTGTCAGAGTTGCCGTGAACGTACAACGCATACGGTCGGCCGATGGTCGCCTCGAGCACGGGGTAGTAGATCTGGTCAAAGAAATGTTTGAGCGCCCCGGACATATATCCGATGTTCACGGGAGTCCCCAGCAGATAGGCATCCGCTGCCAGTACATCAACCGCCGTGGCGGCCAGCGCCGGCCGCACCTCCACCGTTACGCCCTCGATGGTGTCATCCCGCGCCCCTGCTATTACCGCCTCAAGCATGGCCTGCATTGTCGGCGACGGCGTATGGTGAACAACGAGTAGTGTCGGCATCGGGGCCATCCTACCGCATCTCCTTTGCCTTATCGCCTTGCCTTCCCTCTCCCGGAGAACAGGGCAGCAGCATATCGTGCGGTCCAGGCGCGGCGGCCCCAGTTCCCGATGAGACAATCAGAAGAGACGTGCCATGAGACTTGATCGAGACATACCCGCGGTCATGGCACGGACTACAATCTTGGGCCTCTGAACAGGCACGCCCAAAGACTTCGGCTCCGCCGCATGGACGAACAGATCACCGGCGGATTCCGCCGAGCTGCAGGCCGAGGACACCAAGTACGACGAGCAGGAGCGAGATGATCCTGAGCGTGGTCAGGGGCTCCCCGTAGACGACGACGCCAATAATCACGATAGCCGCGGTACCGACGGCTGACCACACCGCATAGGCGACTCCAATCGAGATCTGACGCAACACCAGGGACAGCAGGTAGAACGACAACGGATAGCAGGCGCACACGACGACCGACGGCCACAGGCGGGTGAAGCCGTCGGAGGCCCGCAACAACGTAGTGGCGATGACCTCGACCGCGATCGCCGCGGCCAACTGCACGACCACAACCCCGGCCACCCCTGGACCGTACCCGTGCCAGGTGCCCTTGAGAACCTGTTCCGCGGCCCGGCACGGATACCGCTGTTGATCGGCGGGACTGTGCTCAGCGCCTGCTAAGATCATTATTTTGGCTCGCCCCGCCCGGTCAGCCCCTCACCGCCCCTCCCCGGTCAGCCCCTCACCGCCCCTCCCCGGTCAGCCCCTCACCGCCCCTCCCCGGTCAGCCCCTCACCGCCCCTCCCCGGTCAGCCCCTCACCGCCCCTCACCGCGACGCGGCCGCCAGCTGCTGCACGGCCAGGCAGTCTTTTCCGAAAAGTCTGTTGTTGTCTCTGAGCACATACACGCAGGTGGGTGTGGTAGCCGACCTGCGGACATCAGGCACCTCCAGCACGGCCAGTTCCCTGTTGTCGGCCACTCGGGCGCCCCTGAAATCGAAATCCGCTGTCACCGTGGCGTACTCCGGGTCCCGCTGGGAGCCGGTGATGTCCCGCAGTTGCTGACCGACCGAGGATGGGCTCGGTGTGAACCTCCCTAATCTCTCCGGGTAGCCTTTGGGCGCGCTCGCCGCACGCAGAAACAAGCCGACAGCATCATAGGCGAGGCCGACTCGCTCGCCCGGCCACCGCAGTCCCGGGACCGGCTGCGGCTGCCCGTCGCCTCCTGACAGCAGCTCCGGCAACCTGGTCTTGTAGAGCTCACCCAAGTCCGTGCAGAAATTCGCCATAGCCCCTTGGCCCGGATTGTTGTCAGGTTTGTAAATACCCCTGAAACAATCCTGACCAGCGAGGACGACCGCACTGGCCTTGGAGACGTAATCGACTGTCACGCCCGCGGGAATCCTGCTGGTCTCCGGCGTGGCGGCATCGGAGGAGCCGGTGACAGCGATGACACGGGATACCGCGTCGTCAGCGACGATCGGCACATCTTTGCACTGGCCGTGGACGTAGTTAACGAATTTCGCGAAATCCTCATGGCGGCCCGCGTAAAAAAGTACGGTATCACCCCCCTCGCAGGATTCACTACTGGATCCCGGCTGGCTCCGAGCCGTCCACGCCCGGTCATGGTACTTCTCCTTTAATTCCTCCTTCAAATTAGCCACCAAGGTCGATACGTACCTGTCCTTGGGTTCTACGGTATCCTCGTATCGATAGGAGACGAGCACCCGGGTTCTTTTCAGATAGGTTGCGTACCTCGCCACCAGCTGCGCCTCCTTCTTGTTCGTCGGCACCAGCTGGAAATACAGTGGAGAGAAGTCAGCCATCCCATCCCCCGACAATGTTGTCGCCATTACTGGAATGCCGTTCCGCCCCAGTTCCGCGATGGCGTCCTCGGTCTCCGGGATGCTGCGGTCCAGGCCCAGGACGCCGACCACGCTCCGGTCCGTGAAGAGCGGTACGAGGTTCTTCCTGACCACGTCGACCGCGCTGCTCATACGCGATCCGCCGTTGGCTATGACAATCCGAAGAAGTGGCTGGTCAGATCTGTCCGCGCCGGCAAAATTACAAGCCCCGTCCGCTGCGAGGACACCATTCTGGGTGGTCTGCCTGAGCAGAATTCCTTCAAGCTCCTCGCTCTGCGCCGCGCTCCACGCATCCCCCTCGTCCAATGTCGTGCTCAACCCGGCCAGATAGACCAGGGTGATGTACGGGCGCGCCGGGTATTTCTCGTGTATGTCCCGAGCGCACTCGTTCTGCCGGAATATCTCACGCTGGGCGGCCAGCAGCCGTCTGCTGCCCGGCTGCTTCTCGTCACCCGTGGCCCCGAATATCCGGTTGGCGTTGTCGCTGTATCCGACGCAGTCGGGTGTCCCGACCTTGTTCGGGACCAGCTCGACCGAGATCCCCACGCCCGATGACCGCAGGCAATCCGGTAGGCGGTGGGGCCAGCAGACCCACAGCAGCGATGTGGCGGCAGTCAGGACGACGACGGTGACCAGGGATGCCAGCACCATGGGACGGGCCGGCACCGGCGGCCGCCGCGGGGTAAAAGCCGGTACGCGGGCCAGCTCGGCTGTCTCGGTCACGGTGGCTTGACGGGCAGCGGGCACCGTCAGCCGCAGCACCCATGCGCCGGGATCGCGCCGTCGGCGGCGCCGTCCCAGTCCGTCGAGCCAGTGAGCCTCGGCATCCAGAGCCACGGCCACGGGCTCGGCCGGCATACTCAGCCAGGAAAGATCGCAAACAGCCAGCTGGCCATCACAGCTAGCGATCACCAACAGCGGATCGTCATGGCCGGTCTCGCTGCGGACATCACCGATCATGTTCAGTAAAGCAACCCCGCCGTTGTCCGATGTGATGTTGTCAACCAGCGCCACCGGGTTCGCCGTCCGCCGCCAGGCCCGGATCCGCCACGGCCGGCGTCGGTACGCCATCCGCAGATCCTGCAGAAACGCGTGTACGAGCAGCTTGTCGACCTCTTCGGGGACTTCGCTGTCAACAGCGCCGACGGTGAGCCGCTCGGCGAACCCGACAAAGTTCCCGGCTCCCGGCGCCACATACCGCTGGCGCATGAACCAGCGGGTCTGGCGGCCCAGACCAGGTACCCGCCCACTGACCCGCAGCCAGAACCGGACCAGCAGCCAGAGCCGCGCGACGAACACGAACGCGGGCTTGACCGTCGGGTCGGGCACGCTGTCGGCAAGACCGGCGAAAGGATTCGGCGAGTTTCCCCGGAAACGATCCCGAAGCCGGCCGAGGAGCTCCGTGGGCTGCTCGCCCAGTCCGTTCCCCCGCAGGTCCTGCTGGGTCAGCCAGTCGGCAAGCAGATAATGGTCAAAGCGCAGCCGCGGCATGCCGAACTTGTCCCGGCCCAGTTCGGCGCACAGCGCGTGCAGCACCGGCAGCCGGGGCGGGGGCAATGGTGGCCCGGCCTCCCCGGACAAGCGGGTCGAGGCGATTCTCGCGTGCTCGATCCCGGCATCCACCCGGGCGCTCGGCACCGATACCGGAATCGGCTGCCGCAAACGCGCCAGGATGTCGGCCAACAGCCCGTCCTGGCCGGATTCACGCTCCAGACAGACGAGCGGCAACACCGTCCTGACCGGTCGGCGACGCATGACCAGGAGGTCGACCAGCCGGAATAAAGCGACAACACCGTCGAAAAACGGAATCAACAGAGCCCCCCAACCGGCCGGACACGGGTTACCTCCGGAAGCCAACCGATCGGTTCACCCATGCCTGGCCGCTTTGTGTCCGCAATGAAACACCGAATATACGGCCAGCCGCATACGGCAATCACTGTGGGGTGGCAGCCCCATGGCGGATCAGGACGAAACGCGGGGCAAGCTCCGGGCTTGTCCGCTCAGCGGACTCCGGCGGTTCACCACACACCAGCATGGGAATCTCCCGGATGACCTCGACCACCGCGGTGGCGCTCGCGTCCCCGGTCGGCCCCTGCCAGGCAAGTTCCACGGTCGCGGCCCGCCCGTCGTCCATGACAACGGTGCGCGACGAGGTGAACTCGTGGTCGAGCCACTCCCAGCCGAAGCGTTCGAACAGCTCCCGCTCGACCACCTGCCCCCACCGGTCGAGTGCGGTGGTGCCCCGGTAACTGCCACGCAGCTCGCTCGGCTGGGCGTCCTGACGCACGATCTGGTCGAGGATCATGGGATCGAGAAACGCCCAGGCCCGCCCGTCAGGGAGGGTGAGCCCGGTCGGGGCGAACCGATGCCCGCCGAGGTGGCTGCACCGGCGAACTCGCACGCCGGGCCAGCGCGATGCCACCTCAATCCACAGGCGGGCGCCATCCCGGCCGCAGCACCGGTCCCGTTGGCCATGGCCGCAGAGCAGGACCTCGGCAGGCGCGGTCTGAACCGTGATGTTGTCGTGCGCGCCGTCACCTCCGTCGAGGAGCCGGACGAGCCCGTCGACAAGCCGTTCACGAGGCACAACGTGGTCAGCGCCCACGAAACGGTTCGAACCCGCGCGCTGCCACCGGGTGACCCGCACGCCCGCTCGCGACTCGCGGCCGGGTGTGACGTCGCCGGTCGGGCTGACCGCGAGCAACCGGGTCCGACGCATGGCATCGGGCCGGGCCCGGCGCCCGGCCTCCGCGAAGGCGGGTATCTCGCCCACGTCGCGCGGCCACGGCGGTGGCACCTCCACCAGCAACAGGGCGTCGCAGGTCAGTGCCGACCCGATCGGGTCCACGCCCTGTTCCCGTGTCCACGGCGCACAGCGGAACGGCAGCGTCATCGAGTGGCAGGTCATGCGGTCAGCGACCGCCGAACAGACCACCCCGGCCGTGCCCCTGATTGCCGAACAGACCACCAAGCGCACCACCGAGCGCACCGGGAAGTCCTCCGCCAGAGCCGTGGCCCTGTTCTGAGGAGCCCTGCCCCGCGGCACCATGCCCCTGCATCTGGTTGCCAGCGAAACCGGCCTCGCCGAACCCGAAATGTCCAGCCAGCCCCGCACCGGCGAGCGCGTTGTAGGGCGGTAGTAGTTCACATGGCTGGACGATCACGTATCCGTCACCGGAGAACTGCATCTGCCAGCTCTCCCCGGTGTTCCCGCGCGGTTTCCATACCGACGACGACGTCACGGCAGCCTGCATCGACACCTGCAGGCTCGATGACCAGCCGACCACCGCGTCGGCATCCGCGAAGTAGTAGTTCTGCGGCGTCACCCGCATGACCAGCGGAGCACCCGAGGTCACCACCGCGGCCTTGCCGTTCCCCGACAGCTCCACCTGGTAGCTGCCGGCTCCGGCGATCGAGACCTGGGAGTCGATGCGGACGACGTCCCAGTGCAGGTCCCGGTCGAAGGCGAGCACGTTCTTGCCGTCCACGGTCAGACCGTCACCGGTGAGGTCGAGGATGTGCACGTCCTGGGCCTGGTGGGCGAGAAAGACCGTGCCGCCGCCGGAGACCTTCATCAGGTTCAGGCCCTCGCCGTCCTGGAACAGCGAGCGGAACTGGTGGCCCCAGCCCTCCCAGTGCCCGTCGAAGCTGGCGCCGCCCTGGTAGGCGACCATCGCACCCTTGCGGGCGTAGAACTCGCGCATTCCCTGGGCACCGAGCGTCGCCTTGAGCATCTTGCCGTTCTGCAGGGCGAAGCGCTCCCCCGTTGACACCTCGGGATTACCGAGGAGTGTGCTGCGAATCCCACCGCCCGCGGGCGGGTAGCCGCCGGACGGGCCACCCGCGAATCCACCGTGGCTCATCGTCGAATCCTCTCATGCACCAACCAGGCCCAGCGCGAACCAGGTCACCCACGAACTGACATGTTCGGCCGCTCGTCCTCACTCGGCTGCACGACGACGAACCCCTGACCGGAGAAGCCGAGCTGGAAGGCCTCACCCGAACCGCGCCCGATCAGCCCGCCCAGGCGAGCGGTCCGCCGCGGCTGGACCTGCAGGCCGTCGGTGTAGGCGACCAGCGCGTCGGTGTCGACGAAGGTCGGTGCCTCCCGCGTGTCGAGCACGATCGGATTGCCTTTCGCGGTCATCGCGACCCAGCCATGGCCGCGGATGACCACGTTGAACATGCCCATCCCAGACAACATGCTGACGCCGCGGACGCGTTCGATCCCCCACTGCAAGGTGGCGTCGAACGCGAGGATGTTCTTGCCGTTGACCGACAGGCCCTCACCCGCGAGCTGAGCGACGATGACCTCCTTGCCGTAGTCGGCCAGGTAGAGCAGGCCCTGCCCGACAGCGGTCATCAACGGCACGCCCTCGCCAGTCGCCCAGGAGGAGGCGATCCGCCGCAGCTGTGGCGGCTGAGGATTGAAGTCGATCAGGCCCTCGTAGGCGATCATCGAGCCGACCCTGGCGAACAGATCCTGACCGGGCTGCATGACGACCTTGGCAATCTTGGAACCATGCCCGCTCATCCGGTCCATCAACTGGGTCTGGCCGAAGTGGTCCATCAGCGTTCCCCGCACCACAGCCTCCTTAGAGCGTGTTTGAGATCGGGCTTTCGGTCAGTGAGCCGGAATGACGATCCCAAACGCGCTCTTAGGGCGTGAAAGTCATCTGTCCGGCTCGCCACGCCCTAGACTTCGTACGGCTGGACAACGACGAAATGACCCTGGAAACCCATGAACTGCAGGGCGAGGGACTCCCCGCTGCTGCCGGCATAGATCTGGCGGGAGATGCGCACCTGGGTCGAGACACTCACCCGCATGCCAGCCGTCCAGGCCACCAGAGCGTTCATGTCGGCGAATGTCGGACCGGCGACGTTCAGCGTCATCGGCGTTCCCCTCGTCATCACCACAATCGAGCCCTGGCCCGAAACCTCGAAATGGAAGAAGCCGCCGCCGGGGATCCCCGGGCTCTCGATCCGCTTGACCTCGGCGCTCAGGGTGCTGTCGAACGCCAGGATGTTCTTGGCGTTGACGCACAGCGGCTGGCCGCTCAACTCGACGATATGGAGATCGGTGGCGTCGTGAGCAAGGAAGACCTCACCGCGCCCCTTACACGTCATCAGCTTGAGGCCCTGTCCGGTAAGCTTGTTCTCCAGCATCCCACGCAGACCAGCGCCCTTGTAGTCGAAGTCGATGTCGCCCTGATAGGCGACCATGGAGCCGCGGAGGGCGAGTACGTCCGGGCCCTGCCCGAGCGTGACCTTGACGAGTTTGCTGTTCTGCTGCGTCCACCGGCCGGCCGTGGGGACCTCGCGGTAGGGGTTCAGGCTGTTCATCGCGCCTGGCCGCACCGGCTGGATCTGGGAGGGCAGGATCTCGGTCGGGCCGAGACCGCCAGGCGCCTGCGGGCCGGACCCACCGGGCAGTTGCTGGCCGTACCCTGTCGTCGGCGCTACCGGCGCTGATGCCGTCGGTAGCGGTGCCGGTGCCGCTGGTAGCGGCGCGGACGCCGGGGCGGCGGGTGGTTTGGCGTAATCCAGACCAGGCGCTGGTGGCGCGTAGGTGTGCGTGGCACCAGCCGGCGGGCCGAACCCGACGGGCGCGGCTGGCGGCGGGGCCGACGGCTCCTCCACCTCCCCGCCGAAGGAACGGATCAGCTCGGCAAGCCCACCATCGAAACCCTGCCCCACGGCCGAGACCCGCCAGACCCCCTTGCGATAAAGATCGCAGATCATAACAGCGCGTTCGCTGCTGAAGTCCGCTCCGGTGAACGCGTAGCGCATGACCTCGCTGCCACCGACGACGATCCGGAAGTAACCAGCGGAGATCTGCGACGCGGCCCCGGCACCGTCAATCGCCGCGCAGAACGACAGCTTGTCGATACCCGCGGGTACGTCCTTCAGCGTCGCCCGAAAGGACTGCGTGTCGCCGGCCTGCTCACCCAGGAGCTGGATCGACCCTTCCGGCGACTTCGGCTGGTTGAAGAAGATGAAGTACCGGTCATCGGACAGCCGGTCGTTCGCGTCCAGCCCAAAACAGGACACGTCCCAGCTCAGGCCGGGAGCGACGAGCGCGATTCCGATGTAGAGGTCAGTGCCAGGAGTGATCGCGGACAGCTGGCTCTTCTGTCCCCGGCTGAACTGCTGGACCACTGTGCTCCCCTTCGCCCTGCGGGCCGGCCTGTCTCGTGTCCGGTCTGCCCGTGTCGCACCCATTCGAAAACCAGACTGTCCGCAACCTAACAGGCCAGCCACAACGCGATCACAGCTCCACGCGCGCGGCCACTGTCGGACGATCCGCCGGCCGGCGTAGATCTTTTTCAATGACCAGCGCCGATCGAGAACGACTGGCGCCGGTCGAAGATGCCGATATCAAACCAGAACCGGTCACGGACGCGTCCGGCATGGCCAAGTCGCGCGCCGGCTCCGCGTAGCGTTCACTGGAGTGATGCGGTATGTCGATGGAGTAACCACAAAGAAGAAAATCTCCGTGATCGGGCTGGGTACCTGGCAGTTCGGCTCCCAGGAGTGGGGCTACGGCGCCGCCTACGCGGCCAGCGAGGCGCCGGCGATCGTCCGGCGGGCACGTGAGCTTGGTGTGACGTTCTTCGACACGGCCGAGGTCTACGCGTTCGGGCGCGGCGAACGGATCCTGGGCGGCGCGCTGCGGGAGGCCGGCGCGGGCGGGACGGCCATCGTCGCCACCAAGCTGTTCCCGGTGCTGCCGGTGGCTCCGGTGGTCGAACAGCGGGCGGTGGCCAGCGCCAACCGGCTTGGCATCCGTCAGATCGACCTCTACCAGGTGCACCAGCCCAACCCGCTCGTTTCGGACAGCAGCACCATGCGGGGCATGGCCGCCCTGCAACGGGTCGGCCTCGTCGACACGATCGGTGTCAGCAACTACTCGCTGCAACGGTGGCAGGCGGCTGAGGAGGCGCTCGGCGCCCCCGTGCTTTCCAACCAGGTACGGTTCAGCCTCCTGCACCCCCAGGCCGAACGCGATCTACTGCCCTACGCGGTGAAGAACGACCGACTGATCATCGCGTACAGCCCTCTCGCCCAGGGCCTGCTGTCCGGCCGTTACACCCGCGAGCACCCCCCGCCGTCGCGGGTACGCGCGATGAATTCCCTGTTCCTCCCGGAGAACCTCGACGCTGCCCGGCCCGTCCTCAACGTCCTGCGCGATGTTGCCGCGGCCCACGACGCGAGCCCGGCACAGGTCGCGCTGGCCTGGGTGATCCGGCACCCGAATGTGGTGGCGATTCCCGGCGCATCCAGCCTCGCGCAGCTGGAGAGCAATGTGGCCGCCGCCGACATAGCGTTGACCGAAGAGGAGGCCCATGCGCTGACGACCGCCGCCGACGCCTTCGAACCGGCCCGCGGAGCACGATCAGCCGTTACCGCGCTCCTGCGTGGCAGCCTGCGCCGATCCTGACCGCCGGGCCGCCCGGTGGGATCTCACCCTCGGGCTGCCCGGCCCTCATGGCTGGATGCCCGCCGACTCGCTACGGTTGGGGCGTGGCCTCCCTGCCCGACTGGATGCGCCCGCCCCGCGCCGAGGGGTGGTTCGCAGAGGATCTGGACCGTCTCTCGGAGGCGCCCCGACACACCGAGCTCATCGACGGAGCACTCGTCTTCATGATGTCACCGCAGCGGTCCTGGCATGGTCGTCTCGTCACCGCTCTCACTGTCGCGCTCATGGAGCAGGCTCCAGGTGGTATCGAGGTCGAGCGGGAGATGACCGTCCGGCTCGACGAGCGCAACCGCCCCGAGCCGGATCTTCTTGTGACCACTGCGCCATATGATCCAGACCGCACCTGCTACGCACCGCAGGACGTCCTGCTTGTCGTGGAGGTCCTCTCTCCGGAGTCCGCACACCGTGACCGCACGGTCAAGCTGCGCAAATACGCGGAGGCTGGAATCCGCCACTACTGGTACATCGAAGACGAGGACGGCACGCCCGTTGCCCATGTATATGAACTGGACAAGCCGACGGGCAGCTACGCCCCAGCCGGCATCTATCGTGGCGCCCTGAAGCGCTCTGTTCCGTTCGACATCAGCCTGGACCTCAACAGCCTCCTGCGCCGCGGGTCCGGCTGACTGTCCCGGGCGCTGTGCGGACCCGTGCGGACCGCGGAATCCCGCGATCCCGCGGGATCGCGGAGCCGGCTGAAGGATTACCGGCTTGGAGCGGTCCTGGGCTGGGGCATGACCTCCCTGCCCGACTGGATGCGCCCGCCCCGCGCCGAGGGGTAGTTCGCGGAGAATCTGGACCGTCTCGCCGCAGCGCCTCGTGGATGGTCGCGCGGAACCCCCGCGATCGCGGAAAATACGGGATCAGCCGGGATCCGGGCTGGACATCAGGTGGAAGGGTGGGCAGACCGCCGAGGAGTGATGCGCGGCCGCCTCCAGCGCGAGCCCCACCCGTTCCTCCGGGTCGAGATGCGCGCTGCCGAACAAGGAGCCGAGCGCGAACTCCTCGCCGCAGCCAACCGCGTCGTAGAGGTCGATGCTGCGCCCGATCTGGAAGTCGGAGTCGATGCGGTACAGGCGTCCGCGGATACCGACCAGGAACACCCCGCCCTCCTCCGAGCCTGACTCATTGCGGGAATAGCCACCCTCACGCAGGCAGTCACGCACCGCGGAGATGAAGTCGGTGGCCATGAACCGGTCGATGTCCCAGGTGCGCGGCAGGGGCGGAACCAGGCTGTACCGCAGGAGCTGACCCATCCGGAACGAGGAGGTGAAGCCCATGATGAACTCACTGTTGTGGAACACCTTGGTGTCAGCGCGAATCGTGATCGAGTAGCCGGCCACCCCGGCACTGTCACCACCGATGATCACCCTGCCGTCATGCTCAAGACCGACGATGCAGGTCACGATGGGCAAGCATATCCGGTCGACGCACGAGGTGTCCGACAGGCCCCGAATAGCTCCGATCGCATACGTCGCTGCACGAGCCCTGCCGCACAAACCGTCACGCGCCTTCGCAAACCTCGCTCCGCGGGGCCGCGGCCAGCGCCTGCTCAGCCCAGATGATCTTACCGCCATCGCGAGTCTGGCGAGTGCCCCAGCGTGCCGCGAGCTGGGCGACCAGAAACAGCCCGCGTCCGCCCTCGTCAAAGGCACGGGCATGGCACAGGTGCGGAGCGGCTCTGCTGGCGTCGGAGACCTCGCAGATCAGTGCGGTGTCCCGGATCAGCCGCACCTGGATGGGGGCACGCCCATGGCGGATCGCATTGGTGACAAGCTCGCTGACGAGCAATGCGGTGGTGGACGCGGCTTCCGCCAGTCCCCACGCGCCAAGGGTGCGCAGTACCCCCGCCCGGACGTGGGCGACGACAGCCGGGTCAGCGGGCAGGTCCCAGCTGGCGACCTGGCTCGCGTCGAGAGCGCGGGTACGGGCAAGCAACAGCGCGACGTCATCGGCGGGATGCTCGGGCAGCAGAGTACCAAGCACCCGGTCGCAGACGGCTTCCAGGGACGAGGAGGGCACCGGCTGACCAGGCGGGCCGTTGCCGGAGCGCAGCGGAGCGGAGCGAGGACAGCGCACAACGCCGCAAGCCCCACATCGATGTCACGATCGCGGGACTCGACGCCTCCATGAACGACTGCCCGCGTAGGTCGGTCCCGTCGAGACCCAGCATGGATTTCGCGCCGGCGCTCAGCCGCCAGAAACGGGTCTGGGAATCGTAGATGACGATGAAGAGCTCAGCCTGGCGAAACCCCCACTCCACAATCGTCCGATCGCCGATGTGCCCGAACGAGTCGTCCGGTGAATCCGCATATTCCGCCGCCGCGGGAGCGACCAGGAACCACTGGACCCTCCCCGCGGCGTCCCGCAACGGGTACGCACACAGCACGATATCCAGCTGTCGGCCGTCTCGGTGGCGCACAGCCAGGCAATCGCGACCTATGCCGGGCAGCCGACGCCGCGGTCAGCCGGAGCCGCCGAGAGCGAGCATGGCCTGGCGGAACTCGGGGAACGCAACCGATAATCGAAGCCTTCGGCAAGGGCGCGCCTGCCGCTTTCCAGCTCACCCAGGGGACTGCACCACGACGAGATCCAGCTCGATCGCCTGGTAACGAGCGACCATCCCCTTCATCTTCGTGACACCGAACTCGTTTCGATCAATCCGGGTGACGGCGTTGAACCGCGTCTCGCCACTGGCCGGTACCGCGGCGGTGAGAGTCAGGTCCACCGGTCGGGAGACGCCGCGGACGGTGAGCGTACCGGGCACAACCCACGCGCCAGACGCATCCCGGGCTCCGTCGGCGATGAACGTGATATCCGGGTAGGACGCAACATCGAGAAAGTCCGCTGTCCTGAGATGGTCATCCCGTTTGCGGTTGGCGGTGTTGACGCTGCTGGCGTCGAGCACGGCGCGAACGCTGGACTTCTCGATCGGGTCGGCGACAATCACCGCGCCCTCGCGGATCGCGACGATACCGGCCACCTTGGCAAGGCCAAACATACCGCGGGTGGTGAACCGCACCGTGGAGCGGTCGGGGACGATGCGGTAGGTGCCGACATGGGGCACCGTCACGGCCCGCGCCGATACCGACTGTCCTGCCATGGTCCCTCCTGACAACCGTGAAAAACCGCGATCATTCCACCATCGCCGGACCGGCGGGAGGCCCCGTGGTAGCACGTCGTTCGGCATACCAGGGCCCCACCCAGCGTCGACAGAATCCAACAAGAAAATCATCCACACGACGCGCGAATGACATTTACATAAATTACCGGTGAGCAGATTGCCCGCCTACCGACGATGAATACTGCCAGTCTAACACGAAAACAAGAGCGCCCGGCAATAGGGGCGTGGATCAAAAAACAAGGCTGGGGCGCGAGGCGCGAGGATGCCTCGGCGCGTCCAGCCCCGTATCCGATCACGCCCGGCCACCGCCGGATCCAACGTCGCCATAAGACAACGACACCGCTATGATCATTGGCTGTGACCGTGCCGCGCCAGCCGTCCGCAGGGCAGACCGATGATCCACACGATGGGCGGCAGAGCGCAGCTCACCCGCACCGCGCCAATACCGATACCGATACCGATACCGATACCGATACCGTGATCGATGTCGCCGAGGTCGAAAAGACGTTCGTGCTGCGGCGCAGGGCCGGCCGGTTTCGCCGCGAACGAGTGGACGTGCCGGCCGTAACCGATCTGACCTTCCGCGTCCGGGCCGGCGAGATGGTCGGGTATCTGGGACCGAACGGCGCCGGCAAGTCCACGACCATCAAAATGCTCATCGGAATCCTGACGCCCACCACCGGCCGCATCCGGGTCAGCGGTCTTGATCCTTCCCGGCAGCGGATGCAGCTGGCCCATCGCCTGGGGGTGGTCTTCGGACAGCGCACGACGCTGTGGTGGGACCTGCCGCTGCGGGACAGCTTCAACCTGCTCCGGCATATCTATCATGTTCCAGCCGCCCGATTTCGACAGAATCTGGACCGTTTCGTCGACATCCTCGAACTGGCTCCTTTTCTCGAGACCCCCGTCCGCCAGCTGTCATTGGGCCAGCGCATGCGCGGCGATCTCACCGCAGCGCTGCTGCATGACCCCGAAATCGTCTACCTTGATGAGCCGACAATCGGTCTTGATGTCGTGTCCAAGACCGCGGTGCGTGAATTCCTTACCGGCCTCAACCGCGAACACGGGACAACGGTCCTGCTCACAACCCACGACATGACCGACATCGAGCAGCTGTGCCCCAGAGTGCTGGTCATCGATCAGGGCCGGCTCGGCTTCGACGGGCTGTTGACCGATCTGCGCGCCCGCATCGGTGGCGAACGCACTCTGATCGTCGATCTTTCTGGACCGCACCCGCCGATCGACGTCGCCGGTGCCAGGGTGGTGCGCGTCGACGGGCCACGCCAGTGGTTGGCGTTCCCCACAGCGGCAAGCGCGGCACCGTTGGTCACCGCGATCGCCAACCGTTACCCCCTGGTGGACCTGTCCATCCGGGAGCCCGCGATCGAAGACGTCATCGCCCAGCTCTACGCCGCGGGCATGAGCGGGGCGCCCCTGCCCAGCCAGGCTGGCCCGAAGCCCAACCCGACAACCGCGCGGTGATGACCTGATCACGATGACAGCCCCACTCATCACCTACCTCACCGTCACCCGATGCAGCGCCCGCCGATACGCGAGCTACCGAGCCGCGACCGCCGCCGGAGCGTTCACCAACACCGTTTTCGGGATCATTCGCGCCTACGTCCTGCTCCAGGTCTGGAGCCAACGGCCAGGTCTCGGTGGGTACGACACCGCCGGCGTGGTCACGTTCGTGTTTCTCGGACAGGCGCTGATCACATCCATGGCACTGTTCGGCGGCGGCATCGAGCTGCCGGAACGCATCCGCTCCGGCGCTGTGGCCGTGGACCTGGCCAGGCCGGTGAACCTCCAGGCCTGGTGGCTGGCGGATGACGCCGGGCGCGGCGCCGTCCAGTTGGTCGTCCGCGGGGTGCCACCGATGGCGGTCGCCGCGGTCCTGTTCGACCTGCGCATCACCAGCGACCCAACCATCTGGGGGCTGTTCGCGTTATCCATCATGCTGGGCTTCCTGGTCAGCTTCGGGCTGCGTTATCTGATCGCTCTCGCTTCGTTCTGGCTGCTCGATCAACGAGGCCTGGAAAACGCCTACACCCTGTGCGCGATATTCTTCTCCGGTGTCTCCGTCCCTCTTGCCATCATGCCCGCCGCGCTGCGGGCCACGGCCCAGGCCCTGCCGTTCGCCGCCATGATGCAAATACCAGCGGACATCTTCCTGCGTAAGCGTACGGACACGTCACTGTTCACGGGGCTCGCCTTCCAGGCCGCGTGGGCCGCCGCGCTGTTCGGGATCGGTGGCCTTCTCACCGCTCAGGCCACCCGGAAGCTGGTGATCCAGGGTGGGTGAGAACGCCGGCCCGGCGCCCCGGCTGGAACCGGCAGGAGATGCTGCGGCCGGAAACCGTGGCCGCTTTCTCCTGGTACGCCAGTATCTTCTGTTCGCCGGGATGTGGACGCGGGCATCCTGGCAGTACCGCAGATCGGTGATGCTGCTGACGATGGGACAGTTTCTCGCGACCGGCCTTGACATCGCGGTGATCAAAGTGCTGTTCACAAACGTGCCGCGGCTCGCCGGCTTCAGCCTCGCCGAGGTGGCCTTTCTCTACGGAACATCCGCCACCTCGTTCGCCGTGTCCAACCTGCTCTTCGGCTCGATGGAGCGCATCGGCGAACGCATCCGCGACGGCAGCCTCGATGTGATGCTGGTCCGGCCGGTCGGGCTGCTTGTCCAGGTCGCCACGGACGGCTTCTCGCCACGTCGGCTCGGTGGCCTCGCTCAGGGGCTTGGGGTACTCGGGCTTGCGATCGCCGGGTTGGACGTTCCGTGGAACACGGGTCGGGTGCTGCTCGTACCCGTGCTGCTGACAGCCGGTGTCGCCCTGTTCAGCGCGATCTGGATCATCGGCGCGGCCGTCCAGTTCCTCGTCCAGCAGACAGCGGAGGCGATGAACTCGGTCACCTACGGCGGCAACTTCCTGACGCAGTACCCGATGTCGCTGTATGGACGGCACGGCATGTGGACGCTGACCTTCATCGTGCCGCTGGCCTTCCTCAATTGGCAGCCCGCGCTGTATGTACTCGCGAAGCCCGACCCACTCGGCCTGCCGATCATGGCCCGCTTCGCCTCACCACTGGTCGCCGCCACCGGGCTCGCGCTCGCCGCGGTCGCATGGCGTACCGGCCTGCGGCACTACCGGTCGACCGGAAGCTGATCATCAAACGTATGCCGGTGACACATCCATAACATAACCGCGATATCTTGATCATTGGCGCGGCGGCACGGCGGGCCGGCTATGCCGTGGTAGGTGTTACCGCGGCACTCGCCTCCCGCTCATCCAGTGCGCCTGTCGCGGTCATTTCCTCGGTTATTGGCAGGCAGGCATGCCGCAGGTTCCAGGCATCACCCGCACGCCCGTGCAGGAACGTCGTGGACAGCGGCGGGACGTCGATACGCCAGAACACCTCCGCTGGCGACCGCAGCACCGCGACCAACGCGGCGCGGATCACGGCCGGATGCGTCACCGCGATGGTGTGCCCCGATACCCGCGCGCCGCGCGCCAGCCACCGCCCGACACGGCCGATGAGCTCGGCCACGGACTCACCACCGTGCGGTGCCTGGGCCGGGTCACCGACCCAGGCCTCAAGATCGGCTGCTGGGATCTCCGCGAGCGCGCGCCCCCGCCAGTCCCCCATGTCCAGGTCACGCAGTGCCGGATCAGCTGTGGCGCAGGCCAGGCCGAGCGCGTCCGCTGTCTGACGGGTACGCAGCGACGTGTCACACAACACGAGGTCAGCACGGCGGACTCCGGCGACCGCGAAGCGGCGCAGCTCCCCGGCATCGACTCCTTCATCACTCGGGAACCGCGCGGCCCGCGTCGCGGCGGTCGGCGCGTGACTGATCAGCGTGAGGCGCGGCAGGCCCGCGCCAGGACCGGTCATGCCTCGGTGGCGACCAGGGATCCGGCCCCGGGCGCGCCGCGGCCCCCCGGCGAGCCAGCCGCTGCCGAAGCCCGCAGCGCGCGATCGGTCAGCGCCCCGAACAACAGGCCGATCGTGGCCCAGAGCGTCACGTTGATCGCTAATGAGGCGACGCGGAACCGCCACAGCACATCAGCGGGGAAAGCGTCCGGGGTCTCGTGCACCTGCGGCAGGAGGTAATAGGCCAGCCCGACTATCACCAGCCCACTGGCCAGGGCCAGCAATGCCGCGTCCCAGGCACCGAACCTCGCCGTGAGCCGCCAAGCCGTCACGCAACCGCCGATGACCACGGACAATGCAATCAACATCATCGTGAAATACAGGCTGGTGCGTTCACCGATGGTGTCGGGATTACCGATGGACGGCGGGTTGGCCGGATATTTCAGGTCAGGCACAAGGTACATTCCCACGAATCCCGCGAGTGCCACGAACGCCGCCGTCCCGCGCGCCCCCAGCGCGCCGAGGCGGCCCTGTGCGCAGGCATAGGCAAGTGAGAAGAGACCGCCGAGCGCGACACCGAACGCCAACAGGCCCGTCAGCAAGCCGATGGTGTTCTGCAGCGCCCGGGGAACGAGTTCTGTTCCGTGTACACCCTCGGCGGCTTCCCGCGCCGACTCGAAGGCGATCGCGTGCCCGACCTCGCTCTCCCCAAGGACCTTGGCGACGGCGAAGGAAAACACGGCGGCCACCACGCCCACCAACATCCCACGAATCAACAGTGCGCGAACCATCTCGGCGCCCGCTCAGTGGCAGGGGAAGCCGAGCAGATGACGGGCGTCGTGCACGAACTCGTGGACATAGCTGCCGCCCACAAGCGATACCGCGCCCTGCTCGGCGCCGACAAAGTACAGCAGGAGCAGCGCCAGGACCGAGCCGAAGATCGCAAATGGGGCCAGCTCACGCAACGGGATCGTCGGCAGGGCCGCGGGCGCGGCCGGAACGTCAGCGGCAGGATACGCCAGTGCAGATGCCATTGCGAGACCTCCACAGGAATCACGCGTTCCACTCGGCAGGATACGTCCGGCGATGGGTCTGACTCCCGACGTCGCTCCTTGCGGGCGGGCCGGTCACAGTGGCGCGACCGTGCCGGATTCACACCGACTTCCACCACTCGGACATCAAAGAGATAATCAGCAGCCAACCCTCACGTCAAGTCTCATCAATCACCCAACCATCCGGGGCTCCGGGGGTCCGGACGGCTGGGGGGCCGGACGGACCGACGCCAGCCCGAGCCATTCATGATCATATATGTGGGCGGGCTCGCGGCACCCACAACCACCATCACCGGTAGACGGATGCCGCGACCCGGGCATGCGGATCAAGATCCCGGAACGGGACGACCCGCCGGCCCAGTGGCGCGATCGCCAGCGGGACCATCTTGAACGACGCCACACCGAACGGGATGCCGATAACTGTCACACACAGCACCAGGCCGAAGATCAAATGACCGATCGCGAGCCACCACCCAGCGATCAAGAACCACAGCAGGTTGACCAGGAAAAGCATGACCGGAGCGTCCCCGGGCTGGTCGACCACGACCCGGCCGAAGGGCCAGACGACGTAACCCGCCAGCCTGAAAGCCGCGATCCCGAACGGGATCGTCACAATCAGCAGGCAACACACAATACCGGCGACAAGATAACAAACAGCCAGCTCAAACCCGGCGAACAACAGCCAGAAAACGTTTCCCACCATCCGCATAACGCTTTCCTACCCGGTCGGAGGGCTACGATCCGGCCCAGGCCCGGCCCGAAGCCCGGATCCAGCGGGGCGAAGATCGTGCCTATACCACACGCGTCGCGGCCGCCACCTTCTTGACGGTGGCCCTGACTATGCCCTTGGCCGCCGGCACACCCTGGCACTCTGCTACCTCCGGATATTCATAAGTTCACCCGGCTCAGGACTTTCGCCCCATTTTCCCATAATTATCATGAGCTGTAGCATGCCGGGGAGGCGGAAGTTCAGAGCGTCCGGAACGTCCGGACGTTACGTTAACCCGCACCGACGTATGTGGCACGAATCGACCGCGCGCCGGATCCCATCCCGCTTCGGAGACCTCCACGACGGCGCTCGACGCATCCTGACACCGCCCGGACGGCAGAAGGAGCAACATGGTGAACGACAGGAACGCAACGGACCAGGCAGCGGACCAGCCGTTGCATGTGCAGGGCCGGGACGCGGTCATCGCTGGTTCCACTGGCATACGGTGGCGCGGCGGCGAGCCACCCGACTACCATCTGTCAAAAGTGACAATGCCTCAGGAACGCACCCACGAGCACGCCAAGGGGTCCTTGGCCGACATCGTCGAACGCGTGGTCCAGGTCTTCGAGATGGAGGTCTCCCACAAGAAAGACCCGGCCCAGTGGGTCAGCATGGTCACCGACCAGTTCCGTACCCGCGTCAACGGAGGCCCCTGGGCAAACAGCCAGGACCTCGTTGAAAGAGGCAGTTACAACATCCTCATAGGTGAGAACCCCTACTACTCGGCGAGCGACGAGACCTTCGAATCCTCCCATCAGGTCTTCCTCAAGGCCCTTCCCGGCGGCTTCTTCTGGGAGATCCTGGAAGTCTACTCACCGCCGCCTGTAATCACTTTCAAGTGGCGCCACTGGGGTACCTTCAGCGGACCCTACAAAGGGTTCGAGCCGACCGGTGAACGCGTCGAGATGTTCGGTGTCAGCGTGGCCCGCGTCGCCGACGACCTCAGGCTGCTCGAGGTCGAGCACTTTTACGACAACACCGAATTTCTTGGCCGGCTGAGCGGCAACCACCCGGTGTCATAGGCTGCCGGGCGCACGGCAATGTTCTCTCCCGTGCGCCCAGCGCCCCGTTCCCACCACAATGATGGCGATCACAATGACGGCGATGGCGATCCCCGTCGGGAACCCAGCGGAGAACGGTGATTCAGACCGTAACGGGAATACAGGACCAGCCACGTTGCACAAACGTGGGGCGCCGAACAGGGGTACCAGCCAGGGAAAGCGTCGGGTAGCGCTCCAGCAGGCTGCGCAGGGCTGTCTCGAGCTCCACCCTGGCCAGCGGCGCCCCCACGCAGAAGTGGACGCCGCCGCCGAAAGCGACGTGCGGATTCGGTTCCCGGCCGACATCGAACTCGTCAGCCCGTTCGAAGACCTCGGGGTCGCGGTTGGCCGAACCGAGCAGCGCCGCGATCCGTTCCCCCGCCCGCACGACGACCCCACCGATCTCCACGTCGGCCATGGCGGTCCGTTCGAAAAGGTGCAACGGCGAGTCAAAACGCAGGAACTCCTCGGCCGCGGTGGCGGCCAGTTCCGCCGGCTGGCGGGCGAGGCGCCGCTGTTGCTCGGGGTGGCTCAGCAACGCCACCATGCCGTTGCCGAGGCAGTTGACACTGGCCTCGTGCCCGGCATTGAGCAACACCACAACGGTGGCGACCAGCTCGTCCTCAGCCAGCCGGTCGCCCTCCTGCTCCGCCTGGACGAGATGGGTGATCAGATCATCATCCGGACGGCGGAGACGCTCGGCGGCCAGGGCGTGTACGTAGGCACTGAACTCGGCGGCCGCCACCCGTGCCGCAGCCTCCTGCGCGGGACTGCGCTCGTATTCGTTCATCTTCACCAGATCGGCCGACCACGGGCGTAGCAGGTGCCGGTCGCTGTCGGGAATACCGAGCAGCTCCGCGATGACCATCACCGGGAGCGGCTCAGCGTACTCGGCGATCAGGTCGAACGGTTGCCCGTCTCGCGCCCGCGCCTCGATTCCGTCGAGCAGGACCTGGCACAGCTCGCGGATGTGCGGCCGCAGCCGTTCGATGTTGCCACGGGCGAACGCCTTGCCGAGCAGTCCGCGCAATCGGGTGTGCTTCGGTGGCTCACAGCCCAGGATGGAGTCCCGCTCCAGCTTGTTGAAACCGGCCCACAGCTCCTCAGGCAGGCGTGGCTGGTAGATCCGGCCCAGCCCACGGTGGCGCACCACCGCGTCGGCATCACGGTAGCGGGCCGCCAGCCACATCCCGAGGTCGTCGTTCCACACCGGCCGGCCGGCGGCCCGAAGCTCGGCGAAGACCGGATACGGGTCATGGACAAGATCATGGCTACGTGGGTCGAAGCGGCCTGCGTGAGCATTGACCCGATGGGACGGGACCACCGCGCGCTCCTTCCGGGACGGCTACCCCCACCCCACCATGGAACCAGCGCGGATCGGCACACGGCGGGCAGACCCGGCCCTATCCCCCGCCACAGCCTGCGTTGTTGATCACGTCAGCCATGCAGGCTAACGCAGCGTGCCCAACCAGTTGGCGAGCAGCTGCCGACCGGGGTCTCCGGACTTCTCCGGATGGAACTGGGTGGCGCACAGCGGCCCCCGCTCCACCGCTGCGGCAAAAGGCTCACCATGCTCGGCCACGGTGTCCTCGGGCGTCGGCTTGGCCGCGTACGAGTGGACGAAGTAGAACCGGACGGCTTCGGGCAGCCCGTCGAACAGCACCGTGCCGGCCGGCGGGGCCACCGTGTTCCAGCCCATATGCGGGAGGATCGGCGCGGCGAGACGCCGTACCTCGCCCGTGAGCACGCCGAGCCCCGGGGTCCGCACCCCGTGCTCGTCTCCCAGGTCGTAGAGAACCTGCATACCCACGCAGATCCCGAGGACAGGACGCCCGCGGGCGACGCGCTCACGGATGACCGCCGCCCCGCCGACCGCGGTGATCCCGGCCATGCAGGCGGCGAAAGCACCCACCCCGGGCACCACGAGCCCGTCCGCGGCCCTGGCCGCAGCCAGGTCGGACGTCACGGTCACGTCGGCACCGACCCGCGCAAGCGCCCGCTGCGCGCTGCGCAGGTTCCCCGATCCGTAGTCGAGGACAGCCACCTTCGGAGCCGTCACCGCCATTCCCCGCGCGGGACGCGTGCCCCGGCCGCGGTCCTCACCCCGGTCACAGAACGCCCTTGGTGGATGGCACGCCGGCCACCCGCCCATCGCGGGCCACCGCGTCCCGCAGCGCCCGTGCCACGGCCTTGAACTGCGCCTCGACCACATGGTGCGCGTTGCGGCCCGACACCACCCGCACGTGCAGCGCGATCCGCGCGGCGGCGGCTATCGACTCGAACACGTGACGGGTCAGCGTCGTGTCGTAGGTGCCGATGAGCTCGATCAGCTCCGGCTCGACGACCACGCAGTACGGCCGGCCGGACAGGTCCACCGCCGCCTGCACCAGCGCTTCGTCCAAGGGTACCAGCGCATCGCCGAACCGCCGGATCCCGGTCTTGTCGCCGAGCGCCTCGCGCAGCGCCTCACCGAACGCGATGGAGGTGTCCTCGACCGTGTGGTGAGCGTCGATGTGCAGATCGCCGCGGGTACGCACGGTCAGGTCGAACCCGCCGTGCTTGCCAAGCTGGCTGACCATGTGGTCGAAGAACGGGACCCCGGTGAACGACGACGACACGCCCGTGCCATCGAGGTCCAGATCGACGACGACGTGCGACTCCAGGGTCTTGCGTTCGATCCGGGCGGTGCGGCTCATGCGTGCCCTGCCTTCCCGGGAGCCGGTTGCCGGGTGGCCGCCGGGTGATCGGAACAGGCCGGCGTCGTGGCCGGGTCAGCCAGCAGCCCGCCGACGGCCGCGAGAAAGGCGTCGACCTCACTGGGAAGACCGGCGGTGACCCGCAGCCAGCCAGGCAGGCCGACGTCGCGGACGAGGACGCCCGCGTCGAGCAATGCCTGCCAGGCCGCGCGTTGATCGGGAAACCGCCCGAACAGCACGAAGTTCGCGTCGCTGGGCGCCACTGCGCAACCGAGCCCGGTCAGTTCGGCCACCATCCGGTCCCGTTGCGCCTTCACCGCCTCGACGGTGCCGAGCAGCTCGTCGGCGTGCGCGAGCGCCGTGCGCGCGACCGCCTGCGTGAAGGTGGACAGATGGTACGGCAGACGCACGAGCTGCAACGCGTCGATGACGGCCGAGTGCGCGGCAAGATAACCGACCCGGGCGCCGGCGAGCGCGAACGCCTTGCTCATCGTCCGGGTCACCACCAGCCGCGGCCGTGACGGCAGCAGGGCGAGAGCGCTTGCGACCCCGGCCCGCCTGAACTCCGCGTAGGCCTCGTCCACGACAACCATGCCGGTACCGGTCTCGTCGACGGCGGCGCACGCGGCGGCCAGCACGTCGTTCGGCAATGCGGTGCCGGTGGGGTTGTTCGGCGACGTGAGGAAGACCAGGGAGGGCCGATGCCGGCGGATCGCCTCGGTCACCGCGGCCGGGGTGATGGTGAAGTCGGGTTCACGGGGCTCGCCGGCCCAGCCAGTCCCGGTCGCCATCGCGATAAGCCGGTGCATCGTGTAGGACGGCTCGAAACCGAGCGCGACCCGGCCGGGCCCCCCGAACGCCTGACACAGCTGCTGGAGCACTTCGTTCGACCCGTTCGCCGCCCACACCTGATCGGTACGCAGCCCGAAACCGGCGTCCGGGGTGAGGTAGTAGGCGAGATCCGCCCGAAGCGCCTCAGCCTGGCGGTCTGGGTACCGGTTGGCCTCGGTGGCCGCGAGCGCCGCGGCCTTGCCCATGGCGTCCACCAGGCCCGCGGACGGCGGATGCGGATTCTCGTTGGTGTTGAGCAGCACCGGAACGTCGAGTTGCGGGGCGCCGTACGGCGCCTGGCCCCGCAGGTCGTCGCGCAATGGCAGTTCGTCGAAGGTCAGCGGGCGTGTCATGCGGCCCCGGCCTCGGCCCTGGCCACCGGCCCACCACCGGAAGATGAATCATGCTCTGCCATCGCATGTGCGGTCATCGCACGTACACCTCCACCGCGTGGGCGTAGACAGGGCGGACCGCGCCGAGAACGGCCGGCATGTCCAGCGCCGTGGGCGGGAGCCCGCACGGCCGCGAAGCCGGCGGCAGGCCCGTGCGCGGATCGAACGTTCTCAGCACGACGACAAGAGTATCCATACGCGAACTCAGGCGCGGGCGGGAAGGGAGCGGGTGGGAAGGGGGAAGGCGGGAAGGCAGGAAGGTAGCCGTGGGAAGGCGACCGTGCGAGGAAAGGGCGAGGATGGGAAGATGATGGTGGGGAAATGACAGTTCACGGCGCCGCGGAGAACGACCTGGGCATGGCCGGCATGGGCCCGCTGCCGGCCGCGGACACGCCGCCGGCAGCTCGTGGCCGGGCACTCGACCGGCTTGAGCACCTCGTCGCCGGCTACGGAGCGCAGGCACGCCCGCTCCGGCGGGTGATCGCACTGCTGACCGAACAGCCGTGGACCATCGGCGACCTCGTCCGTGCCTCGGGGGTGGCCCGCCGTACCGTCGAAGAGATCCTCGACTGCCTCGCCGATGACCTGCGGGAGGAGCCGGGGCGGCCCGGCTGCGCAGTAATGATCAAAGAACCGCTGGTAGTCACATACCGAGACCATTTCGGCTTCGACGAGCTCCACCGCACCCAGCTCACCGATCCGCTCGCGCAACGCCTCGCCGCGCGCCAAGCCCTGGTGGGCACCATGGCCGAGCTTGTGGCCGCGGCACCACCGTCGCGCGTCGACCTCGACCACGTCCCGGCCACCGGGGAGACCGCGGCTCGGCGCGCGTTGTGGATGGACTCCACCTACGACCTCGCCGGGGCGCGCCTGCTGTGCATCGGCGATCATGATCTCACCTCGCTGGCGGCCTGCTCCCTCGTCCCGAACCTGTCCGCGACCGTCGTCGACCTGGATGAACGGCTGCTGGAGTTCATCGATGCCCAGTCCAGGCGGAGAGGCCTGGACATCCGCTGCCTGTTCGCCGACCTGCGCTTCGGGCTGCCTGCCGTCACCGAGTCCTGGGCCGATCTGATCTTCACCGATCCGCCGTACACCCCCGAGGGAGTGACCCTCTTCCTGCAGCGAGGGCTGGCCGGCCTGCGTGACACCCTGCGTGGCCGGCTGCTGCTCGCCTACGGGCACAGTGATCTGCATCCGGCGCTCGGCTGGAAGGTACAGCGCGCCGTCAGCGACCTGCATCTCACCGTTGAGGCGATTATGGCGGACTTCAACGGCTACGACGGTGCCGAGGCCGTGGGCGCGACCAGTGACCTGTACGTCTGCCGGCCGACCGCGGCCACCTGGCGGCAGCTGGCCGGCGCGGCTCCCGGCCCCCGAGGCCGCGCCGCGATCTACACCCGGGGCCGGCAGGCGGTGGAGAGCGGCAGCGCGGGGCCATCACCGGCGGCCGCCCAGGAGCTGCTGGCGGCGGCCGCGGCCGGCCTCGACGGTGGCCGGCTGGTGTTCATCGGCGACGGCGCCCCGGATGCCTCGCCCTCGGGGCCCGCCCATGTCCGTCTCGCCACGGCGCTGCGGAACGGGCTGCCACGGTCGGTCAGCGGACGCGGCCGGGTGCAGGTGGCCGCGGACCTGACAGCTGATCCGGGACCGTGGCTCGCCCGGACCCTGCTCGCGGTCAACGCCGACCGGCTGGTCGCCCTTGTCCCAGCCGGTCATGCCGACCTGGCGGGCCCCGCCTCCTTCGGTGCGCTGGGCGGGCTGGTGGCGCCGAAATGGCGGCTGTGCTGGCGGCGGCTTGCCGGCGAGCGGCTCGCCCTGGTCGAGGCGGCCCCGATCGAGACCGCCGGGCTGACCGCGGGGGAAGGCATGGTCCGCTGGCTGCTCGACCGTGCCCACGGCAAGGTCGGCAATGTCTGGGCGGAGGCGCTGGCCCGGGGCGCGGCACCGGGCGCCGCCGGTTCACTCACCAGGAAGGACGCCCGAGCAGCCGTCGAGACAGCCGTAGCCGACCCGGGGCTGCTCGCCGCGACGCTGATGGACCTGCCCCGCCACCAGATCGCCCGCATCGCGGCCCAGGTCGCGCGCACCACCGACGCCCGCACCACCGATAGGCGGACCCACCGATAGGCGAGCCCGGTCGGCCGGAGGAGATCCGGATACGGGAATGTCCGGGAGACCCTGGAGAACCCAGCAACCTCACAGCTTGTGTTCAGCATCGCTGAAGTCCCGTTGCCCACCATCAATGTCAGAGCGCCGGCATGGCCGGGCGCGGACACGGAGGGCAGCCCATGAGCTTGACGATGCTGGGGTCATCCGAACATCCGGGGGCAGCCGAGGCCACCACCACGCACCCACAGCCACCCATAGGTGCGTCACTGTCCGTACCCACCGCCGCCCCCGGCACAGTATCGGCGCCACCAGTCCCGCCCGCGGTCCATCCGTACGCGCCGCGGCGCTGGTGGCGCGACGTGGCCGGCCTGTGCGCGTACGCGAGCATGATTGTCGTGGTGGCCCTGTGGCTCGCGCACGGCGGCATCGCCAGCCTCACCGGGGGCGCCGGCATCCTGACCGGCCTCGGCCGGCTCACCGGACTGGTCGCCGCGGACCTGCTGCTCATCCAGGTGCTGTTGATGGCGCGCATTCCCTGGGTGGAACGCAGCTACGGCCAGGACGAACTCACCCGGCGTCATCGCCTGGTCGGTTTCACCTCGTTCAACCTGGTGCTCGCCCACATCGCTTTGATCATCCTGGGCTATGCGGCGTCGGCCCGGACCGGCCTCCTCACCCAGGCATGGGACCTCATCACCAACTATCCTGGCATGTTGCTGGCAACGGCCGGATTCGCACTGCTCGTGATGGTCGTCGTCACCTCGGTGCGCGCGGCCCGTCGGCGGCTGCGCTACGAGTCCTGGCACCTGCTGCACCTGTACGCCTACCTCGGAGTGGGGCTGTCCATCCCCCACGAGCTGTGGACCGGCGCGGACTTCACCTCGACAGCGTGGGCGAGGGTGTACTGGTGGACGGTCTACGCCGCCGCGGCCGGCAGCATCATCGTGTTCCGTCTCGGCCTGCCCGCGTTGCGCACCTGGCGGCACAGCCTCGTCGTTGACCGCGTCGTCGCCGAGGCCCCCGCTGTCGTGTCCCTGCACCTGCGCGGCCAGGCGATCGAACGGATGCACGCGAGTGCTGGGCAGTTCTTCATCTGGCGGTTCATGACCGGACCAGGGTGGTCACGCGGGCATCCCTACTCGCTGTCCGCACCGCCGCACCCGCGCTGGCTGCGGATCACCGTGAAGGACCTCGGGGACGGCAGCCGCGAGCTCGCCCGCGTACGGCCCGGCAGCAGGGTACTCATCGAGGGCCCCTACGGCCGGCTCACCGCTGCCGTCCGCCAACGGCGCCGCCTGACGATGATGGCTTCCGGTATCGGCATCACCCCGATCCGAGCGCTGCTGGAAGAACTCGACTACTCCCCCGGTGAAGCGACGCTGGTCTACCGGGCCAGCACCGAGGAAGATCTCATCTTCCGCTACGAACTGGACATGCTGGCCGCGAAACGCGGCGTCCGCGTCATCTACCTGCCCGGGCACCGTTCGCCGGACCGCTCGTCATGGCTGCCGGAACGCTTCTCCCACCTGTTGGACGACGACGCGCTGCGGCAGATCGTGCCCGACATCGCCGATCACGACGTGTTCATCTGCGGTCCCGACGCCTGGATGGACGCCGTACGGGACGCGGCGCTGCTGGCCGGGGTCCCATCCGAACAGCTGCACCTGGAACGCTTCCGTTGGTGAGCTGCGCGCGGGGCGGGGGACGCGCTCTGGCGGACTCGCGGGAGCGCGTCCCCCGCCCACGGCGTCCAGACCACAACCACGGCAACCTCAGAAAGGACTCCGGCATGCGCCGCATCGTGCTCGCCGTCGCATCGACGGTCGCCGGCCTTGTGCTGTTGTTCAGCTACCGCACCAGCACTAGCACCAGCATGGCTGCGACGGCGGTCACCAGCTCTGGCGGCAGCTCTGGCGATGGTTCCAGCGGCGTCTCCAGCGGATCGACAACGCTGACGGGATCCGAGGTCAGCACCAGGTGGGGTGTCGTCCAGGTACAGATCACTGTCAACGCTGGCCGGATCGTCAACGCCGAGACCGTTCAGGTGCCGGACCACAACCCGCGCGACGTGGAGATCAACCGGGTGGCGATCCCGATCCTCAGCTCCGAGGCCGTGGCCGCCCAGAACGCAAAGATCGATGTGGTCAGCGGCGCGACCGTCACCAGTGACGGCTACATCCGTTCGCTGCAGTCCGCCATCGACGCGGCACACCTGTCATGACGGCCTGGGCAGCGGGGTCGATGTCCCGGCGGGCGTGGGTCGAGCAGATCATGGGCATGCCCGTCAGCCTGCACCTGCGCGGGCCCCGAGCGGCCGGCGACAGCGCCGTCGAACAGCTCGTCACAGCGCTCTTCGCCCACCTGCGCACGGTGGACGCCCTGTTCAGCACCTACCGAGCGGACAGCGAGATCATGAGGCTGAACCGGGGCGAACTGCGCCTGGACGCCTGTGACCCCCTTGTCCAGGAGGTCGCGGACCTGTGCGCGGAGGCCGCCCGGCGCACCGACGGCTACTTCAGCGCCGAGCTGCCGGCGCCCGGCCATCCGACCGGGACCGGCGCCGGGGCCAGGGCCAGCGCCGGCCGCCTCTGGTTCGACCCGTCCGGGCTGGTCAAGGGCTGGGCGGTCGAGCGTGCCGCGGCGAGGCTGACAGCGATCGACGGCCACGACTACTACCTGAGCGCGGGCGGGGACATCGCCGCGTACGTGGCCGACCCGGTATCCCCGGCCTGGAACGTCGGAATCTGTGATCCTTCCGACAGCACGCGCGTGCTCGCCACCGTGCCCGTCCGCTCGGGTGGGATGGCGACCTCAGGCAGCGCGGCGCGTGGCGCGCACATCGTGAATCCGAGGACAGGCCGGCCCGCGAGTTCGGACCTGCTGGCGGTGACGGTTACCGGTCCATCACTGATGTGGGCGGACGTGTATGCGACCGCCGCGTTCGCCCGCGGCTCCGATGCGCTGGCATGGCTCGCGGGCCTGGACCGGACAGCGGCTCTGGTGGTCACCGCGGACGGCGCGCGGCACGCCACGCCCGGATTCGGCGGGGCCGAGCCCGCGGCGGTCCACACCCGGTAGGCAGCGACACCCGACCGCTGACGAGTGACTGGCGGTAGCGAGGGCAACGCTGTGACCCGTCCCTGACCGACGGGTCGAACACCCGGAGGCACGGCCGCATAAGCTCGACGTTCGTCTCGCCGTTCCCAACGCCCGTGCGGATGTCCACGAACGGAGCGTAATCACGCGGCCGGCGCAATCACACCGCACAAGCCGGGAGGGACCCAGGTGCCGACCACGTACGAGCAGGAACTCACCTGCGAACAGAAATATGTCGACACCCTGTACAGCCGGCTGGACGACCTGCGCGACCGGACCCGCGAGCAGCTGCGCGCCGTGCTGCTGGAACCGGGCACCGGCACCCCGCAGTCACGGGTCGAGCGGGATGCCTTCGCCACCGCGTACTCCGACCGGATCGGCCAGCTCGACGCCGCCGAGGGACGGCTGTGTTTCGGCGCGATGGACTTCGGCGCCACGGATGACGGCGTGATAGCTGCGATAGATGACGGCGCCGCAGATGGCGGTGCCCTGGATCACAGCCCGCTGGGCCGTAGCGGCCACCAGCGTGTCTACATCGGGCGTATCGGTCTTTCCGACGACGAGCACGAACCCATGCTGGTCGACTGGCGGGCCCCGGTGGCCACCACCTTCTACCGAGCGACCCTCGCCAACCCGCACGGCCTGCGCAGGCGCCGGCACCTACGTGCCAAAGGGCGGGAGATCAGCGGATTCACCGACGACGTGCTCGACGTCGCGGGCGCGCGGAACGGCCTCGCCGGCGGATCAAACGGATCAAGCAGTGACGGGCCGCTGCTGGAGGCCCTGTCCGCACCCCGCTCCGGCCGTATGCACGACATCGTCGCGACGCTGCAGGCCGAGCAGGACGCGGTGATCCGCGCTGACTCGTCCTGCGTCCTGGTCGTCGACGGCGGACCGGGCACCGGCAAGACCGCGGTGGCCCTGCACCGAGCCGCCTATCTGCTCTACACCGAACGGGAACGGCTCGCCCGCTCCGGCCTCCTGGTGGTCGGCCCGAGCCCGATTTTCCTGCGTTACATCGAACAGGTGCTGCCCTCCCTCGGTGAGACGGGTGTGGTTTTCGCGACCCCGAGCCGGCTGTTCCCCGGCGTCGACGCCGTCGGCGACGAGGACGGCCGCGTCGTCGCCCTCAAGGGGGACCTGCGGATGGCCAGGCTGGTGGCCGAGGCGGTGAAGGCCCGCCAGGAGGTCCCGGCACACGATGTGGACGTCCCCTACGACGGCGCTGTGCTCCGTCTTGAGCGCCGCGCTGTCGAGAACGCCCGCACCCGGGCACGGCGCAGCCGCCGTCCGCACAACATGGCCCGGCGGGTGTTTGTCCGGGAGACAATCGCCGCACTCACCAACCAGGTGGTCGCGAACCTTGCCGGTGGCCTGCTCGACGGCGACGAACGGGAGGAGATCGCCGCCTACCTGCACGCCGACCAGGGGGTCCGGGCGGCCATTGACGCGATGTGGCCGCGGCTGACCCCCGAGGCGTTGCTCGCCGATCTGTTCGCCACACCCGCCCGGCTCGCCACCGCCGCGGCCGCCGCCAAGCTGACCAAGCACGAGCAGCACCTGTTGCACCGCCCGCCCGGCACCGCAGCCGCATGGACGCCGGCTGACGTGCCGCTGCTCGATGAGGCCGCCGAGCTGCTCGGCGATCCCGACGCCGACGTCGCCGAGCGCGCCGAGCGGGAGGCGGACCGGGAACGGCGCGCCGAACAGGCGTACGCCCGCGAGGTTCTCGACGGCCTCGGCCTCACCGGGCTGGTCGACGCGGAGGCGGTGGCGACGGGCATGGCCGAGCGCTGGTCGGGGTCCCGGGCGCGACGCAGCGCCGTCGACCACGCTCGCGGGGATCGGTCCTGGACGTTCGGCCATCTCATCGTCGACGAGGCCCAGGAAGTGTCGCCGATGCTGTGGCGGCTGCTGTGGCGGCGCTGCCCGATGCGGTCGGCCACCCTGGTCGGTGACCTCGCCCAGGCCGCGACTCCGGGCGCGGCCCGTTCGTGGGCCGAAGCGCTGGCCCCGCATATCGGGGACAGGTGGCGGGTGGAGCACCTCACCGTCAACTACCGGACCCCGCTCGAAATCATGGACGTAGCCGCTGACGTGCTCGCCGCGCAGGACCCGGTCGCGCGGCCACCGCGTTCGGTGCGTACCACCGGGCGGCATCCCGTCGCGCTGCGCGTCGGCACGAGCACCGGTGCCGGTGCCGGTACCGGCACCGGCACTGGCGCCTTGGTGAGCGCGGTCATGGACGCGGCCGGTCACGCCGCCGAGGAGGTCGGCGACGGCCGGGTCGCGGTGATCTGCCCAGCGGATCTCGTCGAAGCCGTCCGCGCGGCGTTCACGACCGTGCCGGCCGGCGGTGTGCCCGGTGACGCGGACATGCTGGCCGCCACTGTCGCGATTCTCACTGTGACGGAGGCCAAGGGCCTGGAGTTCGACGCGGTCATCCTGGTCGAGCCGGCCGCGATCGTCGCCGGTTCACAGCGCGGGCTGGCCGACCTGTACGTCGCCATGACCAGGGCGACCCAGACACTCACCGTGCTTCATACCGATGAGCTGCCCGCGGTGCTGCACCGCCTGGCCGCGGACCCACCGCTCAGCACCAGCTGACCCACCGCCACCCCCAGCTGCCCCGCCGGGCTCACCGGCCATGGTGAACACTCACTCACGGATGACCGATCCATCACGGCGTGTACCGAGGCTGTTCCGCGGGAACACACCGGACATGACTTTTGGACCAACCAGGACGCCGACCGCCAAGCGGGACGGAACCATCAGCCTGGTCTGCGGGATCGCCGGTCTGTTCTTCCTCGGGATCGCCCTCGGCATCGCGGCGATCGTCTTCGGCGTGCGTGGCAGGCGCGGTGGCGGCGGCGGGCAGGCAACAGCCGGGTTCGTCCTCGGCGTCATTGACATCGTACTGTGGGTCATCGGCCTGGCCGCCTGGCACGCGAACGCCTACGTCTGGTATTGATCATCAAATGCGCTGTAATCATGGCTCTCCGCGCCATCCAACACCCCTGCCGGCTGGACACCGTTCCCACCGACCGCAGCTACCGCGGCGACCTTTACCACGACCAGCACGACCAGCGCAACGGACGACTCGGACAAAACCGGAGACGACCTGGACAAAACCAGACCGCGGCACGGCACAATACTGGTACCGATACCGTTCTCCGTACACGCACCACCGCGGGTTCTCCGCCGCGACGAGATCCGCGCCGCGGGGCCGAGGGCCGCACGACAGAAATAGACCGGGACAGGCGTGGCTTCATCTTCGGTGAAGCCACCTGACGGATTCTGCGAGGAGGTCTCCACCGGTGCTCGACCCGAGTGCGCTGTACGAGATCGCTGACGATCTGCCCGAGCTGGGTCGGCCCGTGCTGGTGGAGGCGCTGACAGGTGTCGTCGACGCGGGCGGGGCGGTCCGCCTTGCCAGCCAGCACCTGCTGAGCGCCCTCGAGCACCGGCGCATCGTGACCTTCGATGTGGACCAGCTGCTTGACTACCGCTCCCGCCGACCATCCATGATCTTCGTTGAGGACCACTGGGAGCACTACGAGGAGCCGGTGCTCGGCCTGCATGTGCTCAACGACAGCGCCGGCACCTCGTTCCTGCTGCTGTGCGGCCCAGAACCCGACCTGCAGTGGATGCGGTTCACCACCGCGGTGCGCGGCGTCGCGGCGCTCCTGGGCGTCCAGGTCACCGTGGGCCTCAACGCGATCCCGATGGCTGTGCCGCACACCCGCCCCTGCGGGATCACCGCCCACGCCACCCGACCGGATCTGGTCACCGGGTACGAGCCCTGGTTGCGGCGGGTACAGGTCCCCGGTACCGCCGGCCATCTGCTGGAATACGAGCTGGGACGGGAAGGCCGCGACGCGATGGGCTTCGCCGCCCACGTCCCGCACTATCTCTCCCAAACCGACTATCCGGCGGCGACCGAGGCGCTGCTCACCGCGGTGTCCAAGGCGACCGGCCTGCTGCTGCCGCTGGACGGGCTGCGCGCGGCGTCGGCCGCGGTCCACGACAACGTCAACCGGCAGCTGGAAGAGGGCGCCGAAGCCGCCGCGCTCGTCCGGGCGCTCGAAGAACAGTACGACGCGTTCATGCGCGGCCGGGAGGGCTCGAACCTGCCCACGGCCGCGACCGGTTCCCTGCCGACCGCGGACGAACTCGGCGCCGCGCTGGAACGCTTTCTGGCCGAGCAGACCGAGCCCGGTGGCCCACCCACACCGTGATCTGGCCCCGCAACTGAACATCTGATACATCTGATCCGGCCATCGTGATCCGGGCTGGCTCAACCACTCGATCGTCCCGTGCCCGCGGTCCGGGCCATCGTCAGCGCCATCTCGCGTAACCGTCGCCAGTCCATCGGCGGCTTCGCCACGGGGACACCGGGACGGGCTCGCGGCACCCGGACCCGCAGGACCCCCGGACGGACGACGCAGCGTACCGGTGTGGACAGCGACAGTGCCTCGCCGTCGACAGCAATCTGGATGCGCGGCTCGGCCGCGTCGACAACGACCTCGGCCGCGGTGCGTACCTCAAGACCATCCCCGTGCCTGCCGCGCAGCAGCCCTGCGGCCTGTGCCGCGTTCTCGACGGTGACACCGAGGATGCCGAGGACCCCGCTGTCCAGCCGCACACGTCGCCCCAGACCGGCGATGTCACCCGTGCCGTACGGATTGTTGCTCACCAGCACCGCCCGCGCTCCGTCGAGGGTGAGCCCTTCGGCACGGACCGCCAGGTACGGGCCAGCGTGACCGGCCAGCAGGTCGGGGAGCATATCAAGGAGGGTCTGGACCTTGTCGCCGCGATAGGCGGGACTGTGCACCACAGCCCCGTAGGCGCCGAAGGACACGTTGTTGACAAAGGGCCGGCTGCCGACGAATCCAAGGTCGACGCGCAGTTCGACGCCGTCGGTGAGCGCGTTCAGGCAGGTCGACGGGTCGTCCCGGTCCAAGCCGAGGTCCAGCGCGAAGTGGTTGCGGGTGCCGGCCGTGATGACCATGAAGGGGAGGCCGTACTCAGCCGCGACGCCGGCTACCAGTGCCTGCGTCCCGTCGCCGCCGGCCACGCCGAGCAGGTCCGCCCCACGGCTCACCGCAGCGCGCGCCAGTCCGACCACGTCGGCTTTTCCTGACACGTCCATCATGACCACGTCGGCGCCCAGCTCTTCGGCCCGTTCCGCCAGGTTGTACTTCACCACCTTCCCGCCGCCGGAGTGCGGATTCATGATTATGACGGGATGCTCGGGCGCGGGTGCCTCGTGTTCGGCGGTCGCGGACCGGGGGGTTCTCGCCCGCCTCCTGTCCCGGGTGAGCGCGGCGCGGCCGGTCGAGACCGCCAGCGCCCACAGCGCCGACGACACCAGCACCACCCAGATGAGACCGACCCACGCGTAGAGAACCATGACCGCCACCGGCACCGCGACCACCAGCAGAAGCGACAGCAGCCTCCGCACGCCACGGGTGGTCAACAACCACCAGATGCCCGCGGCGGTCACCGCCAGCGCGACAAGCGCGACTCCCACCAACAGGACACTTGCGATACGGGCGAAACCCACCAGCACCGCGGCCGCGGCAACCGCGGCTGCCAAAGCGACCCGCGCGAGCCATCGCTGGGCCGTGGTCACGGAGCTGGCCGAGCTACCCGGCGGCGCGCTCACCGGGTGGGCACAGCTACGGCATGAGCGCTGGAGCTCCCCATCCGTCCCGTCTTCGTCGTCACGCATCCTTTCTGCCCACTTCCGGGCCGGCTCTCCCCCGGCCTGGCACGGGCGGACGGGTCAGCCGCGAGACACCGTTGCAGGAACGAGCCTTCCCTATCGCCTCCGCCCTCAGCGCCGCTGCCCTCAGCGCCACCGGCCGGGGCCGCCGCGGTACACGCCCCGGTGGAGCTTTAGAGCGCCCGGCAATAGGGGACGCGGCGTCGCGGGGCTGGGGCACGCACCTCGCTGCGTTGTCGTCGGTCGACACCCCAAGGACCAGGGTGACTCCCTCCTCCGCCTTGCGATGCACGCACCCCAGCCCCGCTCCTTGATCCACGCCCCTATTGCCGGGCGCTCTTATGAATGCCCGCCGTGGTAGATGTCGATCCGCTCCGCGGCACTGATCGATGACTTGGCCGGCGGCAGGAACCCGAGCTGGACGATCTGGCGTGGGGTGAGCGTGTCCAGGAGCCAGTCGGCGGCCACCCGCGTCCTGTTGGTCAGGCAGGGAAGCGCCCACAGGTGGTAACCGCGGGTCACTGCCGCGGCGGCCACCCCGGACAACGGGATCCCGAGCGGATCAGCCACGGCGTCGGTGCCGCCGAGGTCGACGACGAAACCGAGATCGCGATGCCGGTAGGGCTTCGCCGTTCCGTGATCGAGCGAGGCCGCGACGTTACGCGCGGCAACGGCACCCTGCCGGATGGCGTGCTGGGCGGTCTGCCCCGCCGGCTGGCAGCCCCGGGTCACGTCGGGCACGGCCGCGGCGTCCCCGAGCGCGAACACATCCGCGGCATCAGGCACCTGGAACCAGGCATCCACCACCAGGCGACCATGCTGGGTCGGCAGGCCCAACGTGGAGATCAGCGGGCTGGGAGCCACCCCGGCGCACCAGACGAGGGTGTGGGTTGCGACGCTCTCACCGTCGGTGAACCGGACACACCCAGCACTCGCCTCGGAGATGGACGTCCGCAGCCGCACGTCGACCCCGCGGTCGGCAAGGACCCGGGCCGCCCGCCTGCTGAGCGCCTCGCCCAGCTCGGGCAGCACCCGAGGCGCCAGATCGGCGAGAATCCAGCGGATGTCCCACTCGGTCAGGCGTGGATACTGGCCTACCGCTCGCCTGGTGAACCGCGCCATCTGCGCGGCGAGCTCGGTCCCGGTGTACCCGGCGCCGACGATCACGAAGGTGCACCGGGCCCGGCGCACCACCGGATCCTCGCACGCGTCGGCGTACTCGAACTGGCGGAGCACGTGGTCGCGCAGGTAGACGGCCTCCGCGAGGTTCTTCAGGCCAAGCGCATGATCGGTCAGACCCGGGATATCGAATGTGCGGGTCACCGCGCCGGGTGCCAGCACAAGGCGGTCCCAGCGCAGCTGTGCGTGTACGGCGTTGGGCTGGCGGACAGTGATCGTACGGCCCCGGAAGTCGACCTCTACCACGTGACCGAGCGCAAGCGTGGTACGCCGCAGCGCCGCCCGGACGGAGACCGCCAGGTGGCGCGGCTCCGCCTCGCTGGTGGCCACCTGCGGCAACAGTGACGTGTAGAGAAGATGATCGACCGGGGAGACGACGGTAAGCTCGGCGGCATCCGCGGGCAGTAGCCGTTCCAGGTGCCGCAGCACGGAGAACCCGGCGAAGCCACTGCCGACCACGACGACCCGGGGCAGCGCCCTCGGGCTCCCCGGGCTCCGGGTGCCGGCCGCGGGGCTGGGCACCGCGGCGTTGTCGCCCCGCCGAGTACGGACGTTGTCAAGCCAGCTCGAGAACACCTTGTCGGGCACGGTCCACCTCCAACGAATCGGGAACGAGCCGACCGCAGCCGTCTCCCGCGACTCGTTCCAGGTACGGCAACCGGTAAACCGCGACCTCATCTCCATGTCAGCACGACAGTGGCGTCAGCTCTGCATCGGCCGGGAACACGGCGACCGCCTCCGCCGAGCTGGGTGAATCGGGGTCGTAGCCCTGTTGAACGTTCGGCAAACCGGAGCCACAGCCGCTCATCAGCCGATATGCCACCTGTTACGGTGACCGAACCGTCACGCTGACCTAACAGCACATACGGGATCGGGGTAAAATATGGGGGATTGGCTAAACGCCCAAAACATCATAGCTGTGCTCACCGCGCTGCTCGGTCTCGTGGTGTCCATCGGCACGATCTGGTACGAGCGCCGGGTGCCGCATCGCAGACGCATCGGCTATCGCGTGCAGATGGATACCCCCATCGGCGACGACAACCGTAACCAGGGCCAGGTAAGCGTACGGCTCGGCCGGTTCAACGACATGTTCGACGCGACCCTCGTCCTGCTCCGCATTGAAAACGACGGCGCGGAGAGCATCGCCGGCACCGACTACACCGGCCGCGACGTCCACGGCCTCACCGCTGCCTTCACCGACCGCGTCGTCGAAGGCGTCGCGGTCACCCAGTCCGACGCCGAACACCTGATGGACCACTTCGCCCCGGCGGGGGGCATGCGCTTCGACGGCAACACGATCTATCTCCCCCGCGTCCCGCTCAATCACGGCCAGCACTACAAACTGCTGGTGCTGCTCACCGGTGGTGGCGTCGGCAGCGGCATCCGTGTCACCGGCGGGATCCGCGACGGCGTGGTGGAGCCCAACCGGAGTATCACGGTCGACGACAAGCCGCCCCTGTTCAGCAGACCCGCTCGCTTGATCACCTTCCTGCTCTCCCTCTTCCTCGTCACGCTGGCGGGCATCATCCTCATGCCCAGGGACCTGCCGCCGCCCATCGGCTGCGCCTCGGGCGAGCTTGCCCTCACCGGTTCCACCGCCTTCGCGCCGGTCGTGCGGGAAGCCGCCAAAAGGTACGAGTCGAACTGCCCGGGTACTAAAATCACAATGGATGCGCACGGCAGCGAGAAAGGCGTACGGACGCTGGCGGAGCTGGGCAGCGAGTCCAAGAACGGCCCTCCGGCCCTGGTCGCCTTCTCCGACGGGCGCAAGCCGGACGGCTACCCACAGCTCCAGGAGGAGCCTGTCGCTGTCTCCGCCTACGCCCTCGTGGTACATGACCAGCTGCCGATCAAAACCCTGACAATCGATGAGATACGGAAGATCTACCACGGTGACTTCCTCAACTGGAAGGAACTCAACGGCCCTGACCTTCCTATCCTGCTCATAAGTCGGGATGCCAGCTCCGGCACGCGTGACCTGTTCCGGCGGCACATCCTCGACGGGATCAGCGAGCCGGCCTTCACCTCCCTGGACTGCAAGAACAAGAACTCCCCTCAGGACAAGGTCATCCGCTGCGAACTCGACAGCACGGAAGCGGTGTTGAAAACCGTGGCCGCGCTGCCGGGCGCCATCGGTTACAGCGAACTGCAGGCTGCCACTGCCTTCCCGGGCCTGCACACGCTGCGCATCGACAGCCAGGCGCCGTCAGCCAAGCCCGTCGGTAACAGTAGCTACCCCTTCGTGGAGATCGAGTACGCTTATACCTACGGCCCGTCGCCCGCTGGTTCTCTCACCTCCAGTTTCCTGAACTATCTGATGAGAGGCAGCGGCCAGGACGTGATGGGGGCCTTCGGGCAGCTACCGTGCTACAGCCCGGAGGGCTTCAGCAAATGCCAGAAGTGACTCCGCCATGACCGGCGGCCATCGGGCCAGGACGCCGGACAGCCGGAGCCTGGCTACCCCCAGCATTCACACCGCTGAATAGCTACGGATGATGACCTTGACATCATCTTGCACAGGCAGTCCGGTGTTCGTAACCGCCCGTAGATGTCCAGAAGCCCGAACCTCGGTGCGACTCCGCGATGATCCACACGTCCGTGAACGAGCCAGCCGACCGCGAGGTGGATAACCGGCCCCGATCCCCTATGATACGGATCATGGCTCTGACCTGCGTCGTTACACTACCGGCGGACCGCTGCAGAACAGGCCTCGGACCGACGCCAGAAACCGCCCATGACCTGCGCGTTTATCTTCGGGTCACTGATCGTCCCTAGTGTTT
>NZ_CAKJTM010000043.1:0-15982 GCF_917627345.1 Protofrankia sp. CiP3
GAGCTGTTGCGCGGCCTCGGCGCGGCGGTCCCGCGGTGGGCCCAACCGCGGCCCCCGCCGCGCGCCCGGCCGTCATGGCCGTGCTCGACCCCATGGCCGCGCTGCCATCGGCGCTGGCCTGGGCGCGATCGGGCGCGATGGCGTTGACAGGCCCGGCGGGCGGCGCACCGCTCGCGCCCGACGTGGCGATCGTGCCGCGCCTCGACGGCGCGATGGCCGTGTTCCGGCTGCTCGCGGCGGCACGCGGCCGGCGCGTCGAGGTGGACGCGGGGGCGCTGCTCGGTGAGCGGGCCGCGATCAGCCGGCTTACCCGCGGTGGCCGGCGGTCCGCCGGCGGTGCCGCCCGCCTGCTCCCCACTCGGAACGGCTGGGTCGCGGTCAACCTGGCCCGCGGCTCCGACCGTGAGCTGCTGCCGGCCTGGCTGTCGATCGCCGGGGATGATCGCGACCGGGAGCATCCGGTGGGGCTGTGGGAGGCGGTCACGGTCGCGCTCGCCCGGTTGTCCACTCACGATGTGGTCGAGCAGGGGCAGCTGCTCGGCCTGCCGGTGGCCGCGATCGCCCAGCCGCAGGACGCGGCCCAGGACGACCAGGCCACCGCGCGCGGCCAGCGCTTCCCGTTCGCGCCGTTCCTCCTCGACGGCACACCCATCTCCAGCGCATCGACCGACAGCACCCCGGCCGGGACGGGCCACCGGCCCGTCCCGCCGACGAGGCCGATCCTCGTCGTCGACCTGTCGTCGCTGTGGGCCGGACCGTTGTGCGCGCACCTGCTGGGGCTCGCCGGCGCCCGGGTGATAAAGGTCGAGAGCACCCGGCGGCCGGACGGAGCGCGGTCCGGGCCGCGGGCCTTCTTCGACCTCCTGCACGCCGGCCACGAAAGTGTCGCGCTCGACCTGCGCACGCCTGACGGCCGGGCCGCCCTCGTCCGCCTGATGCTGCGAGCCGACGTGGTGATCGAGGCGTCCCGGCCGCGGGCCCTGACCCAGCTGGGCATCGACCCGGCTGGCCTGCTCACCCGCCATCCCGCACTGACCTGGGTGAGCATCACCGGCTACGGCCGGACCGGACCGTGGTGCCAGCGGGTGGCCTTCGGTGACGACGCCGCGGCCGCCGCCGGCCTGGTCGCGGTCGGGCCGGATGGGACGCCGATGTTCCTCGCCGACGCGATCGCCGACCCGGTGACCGGCCTGTACGCGGCGGTCGCGGCACTCGCGTGCGTGGCCGGCGGCGGCGGCCACCATGTCGACATCGCCCTGCGCGAGGCGGCGGGTTCGCTGCTCGGGACCCGTCCGAGACTCCCCCGACGCGACCCGGCCGCCCGATGGTCGCCCGGCTCCGATCAGGACGAAGACAACCCCGGCGGGTGGTTTGTGGCGGCCAGCGGCTGCCGGCGCCCGGTCCTGCCGCCCCGCCACCGGACGCCGGCCGGTACCGCGCCGGAGCTGGGCGCGGACACCGCGCGCGTCCTCGCCGAGCTCGCCTGATGAAAACCGGCCACGACGACCGAATTCTGATCATCAACGCGGAGGTCGACGGGCGGGGCGGGACAACATCGGTACGTACCAACGGTGACCGGATCGTCGCCATCGGCCCGGAGCTGTCCCGCGCGCCCGGCGAGTACGTCGTGGACGCCCGGGGCGGCATGCTCCTTCCCGGCCTTCATGATCACCATATCCACCTGCTGGCCCTGGCCGCCGCGCACGGCTCGGTGCTCTGTGGCCCGCCGGCCGTCCATCGGCGTGACGAGCTGGCAGCCGCTCTGCACCGGGCCGCGGCGGCCGTCGCCCCCGGCGGATGGGTCCGCGGCGTCGGTTACCACGATAGTGTTGCCGGTCCGCTGACCAGAGATGATCTCGACACGATGGTCGCGGATGTCCCCGTGCGGGTACAGCACCGCTCCGGAGCGTTGTGGATGCTCAACTCAGCGGCCATCGCCGCGGCCGGCCTCGAGGATCATGCCGGTGCTGCCGTCAGCGCGCCACCCGGAGCTGGGCGCGGCCCGGCTGGACGTCCCGACGGCCGGCTGTTCCGGCTGGACGACTGGCTGCGCGAACGGCTCCCCCCCGCGCCGGCTCCGGATCTTAGCGCCGTCGGACGGCAGCTCGCCGCGTTCGGTGTCATCGGCGTGACGGACGCCACCGCCGGCACCGGGCCGGCCGAGGCCGAGCTGCTCGCCGCCGCGGTGATCCGCGGTGACCTCCCGCAACGGCTGACCCTGACCGGCGGCCCCGAGCTCGCGCCGCCGGAGCACCCACGCATCCGGTTGGGGCCGGTGAAGATCGTGATTGACGAAGGTGAACCGGTCGAGTTCGACACGCTCGTCGCCACGGTGCGTGCCGCACGGACCGCCGGGCGGGCGGTGGCGGTGCACTGCGTAACCCGTGCCGCGCTCGTCCTCATCCTCGCGGTCCTCGAAACCGCGGGCGGGGAAGCTGCGGGTCACCCGAGCCACCCGGGCGACCGGGTCGAGCACGGCGCCGTCATCCCACCGGATCTGGTGGATCAGCTCGTCGAGCGTGGCCTGACCGTCGTCACCCAGCCGCACTTCATCACCGAGCGCGGCGACGAGTACCTCAACGAGGTCGACGGCGAGGATCTCCCGTGGCTGTACCGCTGCGCGGGATTACGGCGCGCCGGGGCCGCGGTCGCCGCGGGCACGGATGCCCCGTTCGGTGATCCGGACCCGTGGCGGTCGATGCGGGCGGCGGTCACCCGGCGCACCGCGGCGGGAAACCTGATCGGCCCGGACGAAGCGGTTGGCCCCGCCGCCGCCCTCGCCCTGTACCTTGGCGATCCCGCCCGCCCCGGCGGGCCGGCGCGACGGGTCATCCCCGGCGCTCCGGCAGACCTCTGCCTGCTCGCCGAACCCGGCCCGGCCGCGCTGCGGACGCTGAGCGCGGACCTGGTCACCCTCACCATCGCCGCCGGACGGATAATCGCCGACAACCGCTGACCGGCCTGACCGGCCTGACCGGCCCGACCGACCCGACCGCCCGAGCCAGGCAACGCTGCCCGCCAGCTCAAACAGAATCACGAAAACGCGGTTGGCCTTGACGGCCATGAAAAGCGCACGGCAACAGGGGCGTGGATCAAGGAGCGGGGTTGGGTGCGTGCGTCGCGAGGCGACGCACGGAGTCACCGGAGGTGGTGGGTGACGACCGACGAGCCGGGGTACCCGTGCATCGCGCGGCGATGGTTGGGAAGCGATGCGGCGAGGTGCATGCCCCAATCCCGCGATAATCCCGGCGATGCCGCGTCCTCTGTTGCCGGTCGCTAATGGCTGCTTTCTCCAGGGCTGGCGGGCGAGGGGGCGCGTATAGGGCCTAACGGGTGGTTCCAGCAGTCCATTGGCTGTGGATCGGGTCCCTCATCAGGGCCCCGGAGGACGAATTTGCAGGTCTGGTCATCGGCGGCTTCCAACGTGTCCGGAGAGGCCGGGACCGACCCCGACGGGGTGGGGAGCGTGGCGCTGGACAGATCCACCCGTAGGACCGTCAGCGCCTTGTCGGTCGCGACCCGGGACGTCCGGAAGTCCACCCGGCCGGTGACTCCATCAAAGACACCACCGCGAATATACCCAACGATCTTCATCCAACTGATGCCCTCGGCCGGGTCAAGCTTGTTCACGGAGTCAAGGAATACTTGAACGGAGTCATACACCAGCCCGACGCGCTCATCCGGCCATGTACTGGCTGAAGACGACATACCGGTGGCACGGTAGGTGGCATCGAGCCGTCGGCAGAAATCGAGAAAGCGCGCGCTCTGCTGAGCATCGTGGAGAAACTCCAGATCGCCTGCCACCAGCTCGTTCGTCAGGCACTTCTTCCCGGCGAGAACCACGGGCGCCGCCCTGGAAATATATCGTATCGGCACGTTGTAGATATTCTTTCCAGCGTATTCAAGAACAAACCTGCCGACAGTGCCGTCGGCGAGCAGAAGAATGTTCTTCTCGCCGATACACTCCGCCATTCCTTTGAGGAACTCGCCGAACTGTTCCTGTCTACCGGCATAGAAAATCAGATCATCCGGCCGCTGGGTCGTGCACCTCTTCTGAAACTCACTTTCCAGCTGAGCGCTGATGTCCGGACCGGAAGCGGCACCCCGGCCGGGTGACATGTTCAGGTTCTTGTCCCAGCCCCGCCGGTCGACCGAGAGACCGATCTTCAACCGCGCGGCGACCTTCGGCACCTCCTCGTCGATGTCCTTCACCAGTGTCGAAACATACGTGTCATCGTCGTCTGGACGCGGCACCGCACCATTTTCTCCAGGCTCACCGGGGTAGTAGACCGTGATTCTTTTCTTGTTGTTCCGCCAGGCATACAGCGCTACAAGCTGCGCGTCGCGCCTGTTCGCGGGCACCATCTGGAAGTATCTCTCCGACTGCCGGTCAACGCCATCGGCAGAAAGGCCATGGGCGATCACGGGAATGTTTTCCATCCCCAACGTCCTGATTGCCTCAAGGGTGACCGGTGTACTGCGGTCCATACCAATGACCCCGATGACCCGCTCCCCCGGAGTTGCGGCGAGGGGAACTATGTATTTCTGGGTGACCATGGCTGCCTGTCCCATCGCCTCGCCACCGTTTGCGATCACAACACGCAACGCAATGCGATAACGGGACGGATCATCCTTCGCCCCCACGCACGGACCGGTATTCCCGAACTGGTTCAGCTGGCGCTGCCAGGTCAGCAGCGCCAGCATCTCCGCCACCTGGGGATCGGCCCAGCCCGTTCCCGGCGTCGATGCGGGCCTCCGGGTGAGAGAGCCGAAGTACACCAGTGTGACAGAGCGCCGCCGTTCTCCCCCAGGCCGCTTATCGAGTTCGTCCGCACACCTGTTCTGCTCGAAGATTTTTTCTTGGATATCCTGGAGCCGGACGACCGACGGATCTTTACCCACGCCGAAGGTGAATCCACCCGTGCTGTAGCCGACGCACTCCCCGTCGTCGGCCTTGGTCACCGCGACGCCTGGCCACGGCTGACAGCCATCGGGCGAAATGGTGCTGCGCAGCAAGAACCACCAGACCGGCAACGCCAGAAACGCCAGAAACACGACGGCCCCGGATGCGCCCAGCGGCAGCCGGTGCGTCCGTATCCACGGCCGCACCCCCGGAAGGAACGATCTGGGGTTATTCATATCCGGCTGACCGGACAGGGACGACGAGTCGGCCGCCACCGACGGGAGGCTGTTGTCCTCCCGCGGTAGGTGTGGTAAGGACGAACCTGGTGCCGCGGTCGCGCCGGGGAAAGGCGGAGGCGGCTTCTCAGACGCGCCCGACGGCGGGGAACTGGCACGGCTTGGGGGGAAGGGAGACGGCTCTGCGGGCTTCCCTCGTCCCTTAATCGCCATGGTGATCCCGTCGAGGAGGACGCGTCGGCAGACGTCCTCGTCGGTGTGACCGACCAGGTCGATCGGTTTAATCTGGCCGAGCAGCCCCGGCAGCGGGCACTCTTCCCACCGGATCGGCAGGAGTTTGCGGTCAAAGCCGAGTGGATCATCGGCCCGGGCTGCCTGCCATTCCGCCTGCTCGGACACGGAAGACAGGTAAGCGCGGGACAACAGAACGATGGTCCGTCGGGCGTGGGTGACGGCCCACTGTATGACAGCTACCCAGTTCGACCCGGGCACGCCATCCCAGGCCTCGAGCAGCACCCGGTAGCCGACGTCTTCCAGCTGGTAGGCGATCCACTCCGCCCACGCACGGTCAGCCGGGGCATGGGAAAGGACGAAGTCCCGCTCCGGCGCCGACGTCGTGTCCTGCCCGTTCCCCATATGACCATCAGCCCCCGGATCTCCTGCGCCGCCCGTATCCGTCGAGCTTTCCACGCACCGTACCGGGCCTTATACGCGGGTCGGCAGCCAACCACATCCCCGCCACGGAGCTGACCGCTGGCCTCAGCGCAGGCGCATCCCCCGCACGAGCGGCGTACGCCCCGAACCGAAGGTGAACATATGCCGCCGGAACATAGCATCAGATAGTTAATCCGGCATCATCGTGTTCATTTCGGCGACACCCCCACAGTACGGATCTTGTTCTGTTCCGGCCCGTGGCGGTCAAGCATCCGGCTTGTCGCCAGCCAGGGGGCTGTCCACCACCAGCCCCGCCGGTCGCACCATCACCCTCCTCACCGGCTAAGAACGACCGGCAACAGGGGACGCGGCGTCGCGGGGCTGGGGCACGCACCTCGCGTGATCGCTTCCTATCCCCATCGCCGCGCGATGCGCGGGTACCCCAGCTCGTCGGTCGCCACCCAACACCAGGCTGGCTCTCTAACAAGGTCACCGAGCCGGCCGGGTCCGTCCCCCGATACGGGAGGAGAGAGGCCCATGGACATGACGATGCCCCCGACCCGATCATCTCGGACGGAGGCATCGTCACTACATCAGGCCGGGCACTTACCGACGGACCGAATAGACCGTGGCCGCGGCCCGATCCCACTCACACTCGAACCCCAACCGGTAATCGTCGTCAGCAGCGCCGAAGGCCAGAGCCTCCAGATAATCCGGGTAGTTCACTTTCGAAAGATTTTCCCGAACATCTTTTTGATTCGCACAAAAAAATGTTCCTTGCATCCGACCCTGGTGCGTTGAAAGTGGCAAATAAAATCGATTAGATCCTTGATCGACGCCTTACTCAAAGGCTCGTGCGATACATATCCATTGCCGTATAGATAACGAGCATATCGTCTCAACAATGCTTCGAGCTCAAGCTCTTGAAGTGGACCATCAGTAAGCATCTTCAGATCCGCACGCAAGCCGAATTTACGGCCACTACTATCCCAAACCTCGTACTCCTTATTTAGGATATCTATCGACTCAACGTAACTAAGCAGCTCTACTTCCGAATCGAAGACTTCAACGTCTCCATGCTCGTTGAGGATAAAAGGGGGTTGTCGCTCTACCACCTGCTCCACCAGCTTTTGTCGCCTTTTTTACTTTCCCAAGGACGGTGTCGGCCAACCCCTTGGCCATGACGCGTCTCCCCAGTCCTGGAGTCAATACGTCGACGATGATAATGCGGGTACCGTCCAAGTCGATGCCCGGTTCGGTTGCCAAACGGTGCAACTCTGAAATTTTTACTAAACTTAATTTCCCTACCTTGTCCGGCAAAAGAACCTGGATTTGTCTGAACTTCGGCCGCACCTACCAAGCCGCTGAATACCGCTGTGAAACCAAAATCAATCCAGCTCCAGTTGTTAGTTCTCGCATTAGTTGCCACGTAAGAAACGGCGGCAGTAACCGCACCCACCGCAATACCACACACGATCGAAGCACCGCACGCAACAGCACCCACAACAGCGCCCGCGAGAGCTGTCCACTTCAGGACCGACCGCCAACCCCACCGGCCGTCGAGGTCAGTGCAGTTGATCGGATCGCCAGTGCAATAATCATAGGCGTTGGCGTTACCGCCCACCACGGGGTCGACCTGCAGGAACCGGCCAGTCAACGGGTTGTACAACCGGACACCCATCAGGACCAGCCCGCCGAGGGCGTCCGCGGAACGCTCCTTACCAGCCAGCCATACCGGGGAAACGCGGTCGAGGCGAAAACCGGCAGACCGAACTCGGTACTGTCCGCGAAACTCGCGATCGAACCGACCGTGGTGCTGTCGTCCGCGATCGCCACCACATCGCCGTGCAGGTTGACCAACTGGACCGTGACCGTGCCGGTGTTGGACTGGATCGCGGCCAGATCCCCACCAATCCCGGGAATGTTCCGCGTCCACGTGCCATCGGACACCCCGATCCACACCGGACTGTCCCCACCATCGGCATAATGATTCGTCGACGTCGTCGACGCCTGCGTCCACGACCGGATCCGCCGCGCCGGATCCAGCGCGTAACTACGCGTCACCGACCCCTGCGTCTGCGAAGCCACCATGTCGTTGACGTAATAGCCCACGCTCGCCGACGCCCCACCAGACACCGTCAACCCGGTGGTCCGCCCGAACAGGTCATAGGCGTAGCCGGTGTTCGTCAGCCGGTCAGCCTGATCGTAGGTCGAGTTCAACGTGAAATCAGCGGTCGTCGTCGCCGAACAGTTCCCGCTCGTCGGGTTCCCACCCGCGTCGGGATGGTTGACCAGGCTGGTCCGGTTCGAGTCGGCGTCGTAGCCGTACTGCCGGGTGGAGCAGATCACCGGACCGCCATACGCCCGGGTGTCGGCCACCTGCACCAGCCGGCCCGCCGGATCATAGGTAAGACCGGTGCTGTTCGCCGGGCCCGCGTCCGCCCTCACCTGATCGAACACCGACCGCTTCTGCGTGAACGCCAACCAGGTGGTGCCTGATTTCGCGTAGGTCAACGCGGTCGGGTTGCCGTCGTTGTCATACCGGGTGCTAGCCACGACCCCGTTCGGATAGGTCTGGCTGGTCAGCTTGCCGTCCGCGTCATAGGAGCCGGGTGCTGCCAGCGTCCGCCGCCTGGCTCACAGTGATCGCCTCCGAGGTCCCGCCCGCCGCGTCGGCAAATACAGCGGCTGTTTCTCCTCACCCAAATCGACGTTGTCCTGAAGGCTACTGTCCCCATCTACTCGACCGTCCATTAGCGTGTACCCATGCTGAGAAGGCGGTCTCCGGTGCAGGTAGCAGTCGAATCCTTGATCGAGGCGCTCCGCCGTCATGCGGCGGTGATGATAGACGAGGACGCGTCGGCGGAGACCGTACTGCCCGCTATCCACGACGTGCGTGCCGCGGCGGTCCGGTACGTCGACGCTGTCTTCGATGCGACAGGATGGGGCAACGTCTTCGCCGATCTACACGATGACGACCTCGACCTCACCGAGGCGCCCGAAACGACATCAGAGACACCGATGACGTTAAGTGTTCGTGCTCGCTACGACTATGTGGTTCCAGATATAGAGGCGCTCCTTCAGGCGGGCCAGCGGGCTCGCGCCCAGGAGTGGGCGGATGACCCGCATAGCGCTACTCCCGTCGCTCATGCAGGGGAGGCGATCTACGAACTATTGCACGCCACAGGCGCACCACTCGCTTCGCTCACCATTCCCGAACTCGAGCCAGGCAGCGGGCTCGTGACGGTACACCGCACGACACAGCCTCTCACCCCAGAAGAGTTCGAGAGCCTGGACATCATCGACGATCTCAAGGATGTGCTTCTCCCGGACGAAGAGGACGAACTGCTGTACGTCCTGACCGAGCCCCGATATGAGACGCGGGAAGAAGCAGAGGAAGCAGCACGGCGCCATTCCACACACGAAAACTGACGGGCAGCAGACTGCGCCATGCTTTACGGCGGGACACCGCAGGCCAGCAGGCCGAGTACGAACGACCGCGCCCGCTGACGCGGTTCCGCCCAGGCGAACCGGAGGCAATCCGACCCATATGCTCGTTAAAGCCGCGCTGCCAACAGCCAAGGCATACCTATAGCCCACGACCACCGGGTGATCTTCAGGAGATCAACGCAACCCGCGATGATCGACCGGTGGCCGGCTCGTCCCTACCTGCTACCGCCTTGCCTCGCATTTAGCCACCTACCGCTGGCAGGCACCAAAACTCAATTTATTACAAAAATTCTGACTTGAGTACAAAGAGCGTTATTCATAAGTCCTGATTCAAGCGTTGAAGCGCCGCTATCCTATCCGCTTCCCGCCTGACTGGTGACATCCGGCCGGGAACCTGAATGCGGGAGAGTGCCGACGGTGACACCGTACGGCCAATCATAAACCGCCGCAGCGTCAACATTCCTCGACCAGCCATCAACAGCGCCGGGAGTCGGTGAAGGACACCGGCCCTGTTCACGGAAAGATTGGAGTTACCACACAACAAAAATCCCAAAGAAGCAGGAGCCGGTGCGCTACCAGTCTACCGTGGGGCTGATCGCCGAGTTCGTGGGCCGGATCGAGGAGGTCCTCGCCTCCCGTCGCGCTGGCCGGCCACCACTGATGAGCATCGCCGAACAGGTCGAGATGCTGCTGCTCCTGCTCCGCCGGAACCTCCCCAGACCGTGGTCGCAGACCTGTACCAGGTCAGCCAGCCGACCGTCTCCCGGGTCTACCGGCGCCTCATGCCGCTACTCGATGAGGTCCTCTGCCTGCACGAACCCGCCTTCGTCGACGTCCTGGCCAACAGGGAGACCCTCGTCGGCGGTGGCGACGACGTCGCCGTGCAGGTTCGTCAACTGGACGCTCACGGTGCCGGTGCTGGCCTGGATCGCGGCCAGATCCCCACCAATCCCGGGAATATTCCGCGTCCACATGCCATCGGACACCCCGATCCACACCGGACTGTCCCCACCATCGGCATAGTAGTTCGTCGACGTCGTCGACGCCTGCGTCCACGACCGGATGCGGCGCGCCGGATCCAACGTGTAGCTACGCGTCACCGATCCCTGCGTCTGCGAAGCCACCATGTCATTGACGTAATAGCCCACACTCGCCGCCGCCCCACCGGCAACCGTCAGCGTCGTGGTCCGCCCGAACAGATCATCTGCCGGGGTGCCCGGATACAATCCCCCGGGCACCCACAAGCGATTCACTCACTTAATTTCTAGAGGATGACGAAACCGAGCAACCAACTCAGCCGGAGGATCATGCAGCAAAACACCCTCCCAGCATTCAACAAAGGACAGGACCACCCGCCCATCGCTTGTCGAGATTGTCGTCTCGTCAGGATTGATACTCACCAAACCAGGAACCGACTCTTCTGAAGCGATCGCCACAGTATAGAGTCCACGCTTATGATAAATATGCTCCGGAAATATTTCTTCGACACGGCGGCGCTCCTCCATGAAGCTAACCACTATTCTCGCCTGCAACCGACCGAAGGATTTAAAAAGTTCGACAATAATCGCATTAAACCAGGTTTCAATACCTGCGTCCTGGACACATTCGTCCAGCTCCGCCCACCAAGCCGGATACTTGTCTTCCACCATGGGAACCCCGAAGGGGGACTCGCCAAGGCTGCGGAAAATGATAGTACCGAACGAGGGGTGAGTGTGGTAAAGATTCATATCTTACTCCACCCTCCGCCCCCACCAACGGTAGTGGTAAAGAGCCTTGTGTGATCCTTTGCTGCTAATTTTACCCCGTACCCAGTGATAGTAGGATCGAAGGTGATCGGGTCGGTCAAGCTTTAAGTACCGGAGGTTACCACGGCGCCTACTTACATATCTGAAGCCACCAACCACTCTCGGGCTTCGAAAGAAGCCATGCACCTTAAGGACCTTTGCCGCTACGGTCGCGGCACCGGCCCCTCCCTCCAAGCCACCACCTAGCGCTTGAAGGCCAAACCCCATCCAACTCCAGTTACTGGTTCCCGCGTTCTCCGCCACGTAGGCAGTAGCGGCAGCAACGACACCCACCGCAATACCACACACGATCGTCGCACCGCACGCTGCAGCACCTACGACAGCGCCCGCGAGAGCTGTCCACTTCAGGACCGACCGCCAACCCCACCGGCCGTCGAGGTCAGTGCAGTTGATCGGATCGCCAGTGCAATAATCATAGGCGTTGGCGTTACCGCCCACCACGGGGTCGACCTGCAGGAACCGGCCAGTCAACGGGTTGTACAACCGGACACCCATCAGGACCAGCCCGCCGAGGGCGTCCGCGGAACGCTCCTTACCAGCCAGCCATACCGGGGATACGCGGTGGAGGTGAAGACCGGCAGAGCGAACTCGGCACTGTCCGCGAAACTCTCGATCGAACTGACCGTGGTCGAGTCATCGGCGGTCGCGACGACGTCACCGTGCAGGTTCGTCAACTGGACGGTCACGGTGCCGGTGCTGGCCGGGATCGCGGCCAATCCCGGAGATGTTCCGCGTCCAGTTGCCGTCAGACACCCCGATCCACACCGGACTGTCCCCACCATCAGCATTTCGACTCGGCGTCATAGCCGTACTGCCGAGCCAAACAGATCACCGGACCGCCATACGCCCGGATATCGGCCACCTGCACCAGCCGGCCCGCCAGATCAGGCGATCGCCGCAGACGTCTTCCGCCGCGTCATAACCCGTCGTCGTCGTGCGGGTCGTGGCGTTGACCGTCCCAACCATGATCAACATATGACCAAGATCATGCCTCCGCGCGAAGTGAGCCGCGTTCATCGACGGCGTCGAGAACGGCGAGCTGCGCTTCTGACGTCACCGCAAGCACGGCCACGGGCACGTCTTTCTACGGGGAGAGCCGGGCCCCCGGACATGATGATGCCCCCGACCCGATCATCTCGGACGGAGACATCGTCACCACATCAGAGCAGACACTTACCGGCAGACCGAATAGACCATGGCAACAGCCCGAGCCTGCTCACACTCGAACCCCAACCGGTAATCGTTGTTGGCGGCGTCGAAGGCCGGGGCATCTACGCCGCCCGGAGCGGTTCACTTCCCCTTAAGATCTTTTTCCCAACTTTCTAGATCACCGCGGTATCGCCTTCGAGATATCCATTCCTGAGAGCCGACTTTCACAACCAGTCGAGCATACCGAAAGAATATTCCACGACATAACGAAACACTTGCCTGGCGCGTCGCGAGCTGGCGGATGAGTTGTACAATAACTACACGAGGAACCGGCTCAAAAACGTAGAAACCAATATTGATCCGGGCAGAGTCGCCGCTTTCCGAAGGTGAGATGATTATATCTAGACCATCGTCCAAATCGATCCAGATATCGATAAGGTGCGGATCAAACTGCACTGAATGTGTGGAGATGCTTCGTGCAACATCACCGAAACCCTCTCTCAGCTCACGCTCAATGCTACCCATCACCTACCGCCGCGGACCATGAAGAAGGTCGATATGCCACCCGCGAAACTTCGCTCGAAATACTGTTCTTGCCCCTCTAATTCCGTACGGCTTCAAGCTTTTACCACTCCAACCTAGCCCATACTTCCTACCCCTGTTTAGCCATCCCGACTTACGCGCGCCCGAATAAACATCACCAAATAGTCTACTCTTTGCGCCAACACCTCGTGAGCGAAACGCTGCTGCTCCAAGCCGGCTGGGCGCGAGTGCAGGGGTAGTGCCTACTACCGAGCCTGTCCAACTAACGATCCCACCCGACAAGCCACCGACTGCCGCTGCGGCGCCGAAGCCCGTCCAGCTCCAGTTGCTGGTTCCCGCGTTCTCCGCTGCATAAGCCGCGGCACCGACCGCTATACCCACCGCCACACCGCACACGACCGTAGCCCCGCATGCGACGGCACCGATCACACCGGCCGCGACAGCTGTAAACTTGAGGACCGACCGCCAGCCCCACTGACCGTTAAGATCAGTGCAGTTGATCGGATCACCGGAGCAGTAATCATACGGGTTGGCGTTACCACCGGGAAGCGGGTCGACCTGCAGGAACCGGCCGGTCAACGGGTTGTACAACCGGACACCCATCAGGACCAGCCCGCCGAGGGCGTCCGCGGAACGCTCCTTGCCCCCAAGCCAGCCATACCGGGGATACGCGGTCGAGGCGAAAACCGGCAGACCGAACTCGGTACTGTCCGCGAAACTCGCGATCGAACTGACCGTGGTCGAGTCATCGGCGGTCGCGACGACGTCGCCGTGCAGGTTCGTCAACTGGACGCTCACCGCACCGGTGCTGGCCTGGATCGCGGCCAGATCCCCACCAATCCCGGAGATATTCCGCGTCCAGGTGCCGTCGGACACCCCGATCCACACCGGACTGTCCCCACCATCGGCATAGTGGTTCGTCGACGTCGTCGAGGCCTGCGTCCAGGAGCGAATGCGCCGCGCCGGGTCGAGCGCGTAGCTGCGGCTGGTCGACCCCTGGGTCTGCGAGGCGACCATGTCGTTGACGTAGTAGCCGACGCTCGCCGCCGCCCCACCGGCCACCGTCAGCCCGGTGGTCCGACCGAACAGGTCATAGCCGTAGCCGGTGTTCGTCAGCCGGTCGGCCTGATCGTAGGTGGAGTTCAACGTGAAGTCAGCGGTCGTGGTCGACGAGCAGTTCCCGCTCGTCGGGTTGCCCCCGGCGTCGGGATGGTTGACCAGACTCGTCCGGTTCGACTCGGCGTCGTAGCCGTACTGCCGGGTCGAACAGATCACCGGACCGCCATACGCCCGGGTATCGGCCACCTGCACCAGCCGGCCCGCCAGATCATAGGTGTAGCCGGTGCTGTTCGCCGGACCCGCGTCCGCCCGCACCTGATCAAACACCGACCGCTTCTGCGTGAACGCCAACCACGTCGTCCCCGACTTGGCGTAGGTCAACGCCGTCGGGTTGCCGTCGTTGTCATACCGGGTGCTAGCCACGACCCCGTTCGGATAGGTCTGCGACACCAGCTTGCCGTCCGCGTCATACGACCCGGTGAACGTTAACGGGGCACTACCCGCGCCGACGTTCAGCGCGGTCACCAGCCCGCGATGCTCGGACGCCGAGTCGTAGGTGTAGGTCGCTGTGCCTTTCCCGTCCGCGCAGGACGTGACCTGCCCGTCGATGTCGTAGCCGGTCGTCGCGGTATTACCATCCGCGTCGGTCTGCGAGGTGACCCGGCCCAGACTGTCATAGCCAATAGTCAGCGTCGTCGTACCGTCACCGGTACTGATCGGCAAGCCGGTGGTCGTGCTGTACGCGTAGGTGACCGTCGGTAGGGTGGCACCCCCGTCCGCCGCCGGGGACACGGCGATCGCCGCGGAGGTCTTCCGCCCCGCCGCGTCATAACCCGTCGTCGCCGTGCGGGTCGTGGTGTTGACCGTCTCAACCGCGGTCAACACCTGACCGAGATCGTTGTAGGTGTACTTCACCGTCGGCAACGGATTGCCTGACGACGGCTGCGCCGCCGGCCCACTGGTACACGCCAGCCCCGTCCACGCCGCGTTCACACAGCCACCGCTGCCAGTCGCCGTGTAATAGGCGATGACCGTGGTGAACGCATCCGTGCCTGTACTGTTCGCCTTCGGCATCCGGGACTCCACGACCTGCCCGGCCGTGTTGTAGTAACTCGTCCGCACGACCGTCGGGTTACCTGAGCCCATCTGCACCGTCACCGTCGTCGGCCTGCGCTGCACCCAGCCGGAGGTGTTCGGATCCGCGCCGGCCTTGGCCTCATAGCCATTCACCGTCACCCGGCTGTCGCGGTCCGTCCCCGCGCTGACTCCCCCGACCCGGGCGCTGGTCGTCACCGTCGTCGCCAACCGGAACGGCGTCGGCGCCGCCGGCGCCCCTTGGTCATAGTCGGTGTGCGCATGCGCCCGCGCCGACACCGTCGAGCCGTCGTCAAGCAGCACCTGATGCGTCGGCCCGTAGCTGTCGACGACCTCGACGCCGTCGGCGGCGTACACGCTCTGGTCATCGAGCTGCTGGGCACGCGCCGCTGACGCGGTCAACGCGGTCACCGTCGGATCGGTGTCCGCCGTCGGGGCCAGCGCCTGCGCCCGATTCCCCGCCGACAGAGTACGGATCACGTTGCCTCGGGCGTCATGCTCGGTCGTGGAAACCTGCCAGGCCCCCGCCCCATAGCTGGCGCTGTTGACCGCCCGGCCGTCACTGTTGAGATACGTCAGATCCGCGTACGGCCAGTCCGCGGACGTGGGTGGGCTGGCCGGGACGTGGCTGGCGGGGAACAACCCGGCCCCGTACAGCGGCAAATCCTGCTGCGCCCAGCCGGCCACTGCGGTCGGGGACAGGTCGATCGGCGCCCCCGACCCGCTCACCGGCACGTCGTAGACCACCGTCTGCGTGGCCGTCGGCCCCGACGGATCCGGCCGCGACACGGTCGCCAGCCGGCCCGTGCCGTCGTAGGCCAACGTCCAAGCGGCCTGCCCCGGCGGGGTGATCGTCGCTAGCCGGCCGGCGGCGGTGTAGGAGTAGACGGTCTGCAGATGCGAACCGTCGGTGTTGTCCAGCCGCGGATCCCACTCGGCGCGCAGATGCCCGGTCGAGTCATACAGATACCGGGCCACCATCACCGGCGTGGCGCCGTTGAGGTTCATCGCCAGCGCGGAGACCCGCCCGGCGGAATCCCCCCAGGTTCCCGGGTCGGTCCCGGTCGCGGTCGTCGACGCCGCATAAG
>NZ_CAKJTM010000043.1:16291-33135 GCF_917627345.1 Protofrankia sp. CiP3
CCGGGCTCGACAACCTGGCTGACCACCCACACGGTGGACGCGCCCACCGTCTTCGCCGTGTACACCGTCTTCGAACCGTCGTCGTCGGTGAAGGTGAACTGGGTCGCCGAATCCTTGACCAGCACCGACCCGTCTGTCCCGGCGTCCCCGACCCCGACCCCGACCCCGACCCCGACCCCGACCCCGACCCCGACGTAACTGTGGTGCTTTCGGTCGAGTTCCACACCTGGAAATCGACCCACGGATTCCCGCCGCTGGATGCCCACCTCGGCAACGCCCCCGAAGAAATGATCAAAAGCAAGGGCCGGCCGGCCAGGAACCCACTGCGACGTCGCCCGCGGTGCCCGCCGAAAGCCGGGTTGACCATGCTCCAGGCACACAATCACAGAAAGTGATCGCCAGACGTCCGCGGTATGCACGTGGGCCTGGCATCTGCTCTGCTGGATGCCGCACGCATGCCGACGCAGTCCGGCCCGACCTCGAGGGAGTCCGGTATGACCGAAATACACGTAAATGGCCGGGGTGACGCCGTGCAATATGCGGTAGCCGAAAGCGTCGCCACCATCACGCTGAACCGGCCGGAAAAACGCAACGCGCTCACGCCGGCGATGGTGGACCGCTACGTCGAGCTGATGCGCGAGGCGGACGACGACCCGGCGGTCCGCGCCATCGTGCTGACCGGCGCGGGCAAGGGCTTCTGCGCGGGCGCCGACCTCGCGCTGCTCGCGGAGGGTGAACAGACCCTGCGCACGTTCATACCGGGCACGGCCGCCATCGCGGACGCCGCCGTCCGCACGCGCGTCCCGGTGATCGCCGCGGTCAACGGCGCGGTCGCGGGCATCGGGTTCGGCCTGCTCGTCAGCGCGGATGTTCGCATCGCCAGCCAGGAGTCGATCTTCACGACGGCGTTCGCCCGGCTCGGCCTGGTCGCCGAGTACAACACCTCCTGGCTGCTGCAACGACTGCTGGGCCTGCCGAACGCGATGGATCTGTTGCTGTCGGGGCGGACGATCGACGCCGACGAAGCGCATCGCCTTGGCCTGGTACAGCGGGTGGTGCCTGCGGGTACGGCTCTCACCGCCGCCCTCGACTATGCCCGTGACCTGGCACACAACTGTTCGCCCAGATCACTTTCCACAATCAAGAGCCAGGTGTACGCCGATGCCGAGCGTTCCCGTGGTGAGGCGCTCGAGGCCAGCGTCCAGCTGATGGGTGAGTCCTTCAGCTGGCCGGATCTCGGCGAGGCCATCCTCGCGCGGCAGGAGAAGCGCCCCCCGAACTTTTCCGCCCCGCCCGCCTCCTGATCTTCAGGCGGGGTAGGGATCTCACGTTTTCCGGCCCGCAGGCCGGGACGTCCTCGCTGAGAGCCGCGGCCAGTGGCGCCACCCATCACCCATCGCTCATTACTCGTCACCCATCGCCCACAAAGGGTTATAGAATTGATATGAATACAATTACGAACTAGCCGATGTACGAGGACACGGCAGGCCGAACGGTTCCACCGATGGCGGGGTCGACAATGCTGCTCACAGATCCGCTCTCCCTGGGCGGTCGGAACGCGCCGAGCCGGGTGCTGTTCGGTCCGCATGAGACCAATCTGTGCCACGGCCGGGCGTTCTCCCGGCGCTCGGTGGCGTACTACGCCCGGCGGGCGGCCGGCGGCGCGGGTGTGATCGTGACGGAGGAGGCCTCCGTCCACCCGTCAGACTGGCCGTACGAACGGGCTCCCCTCGCCGCCGACTGCGGCCAGGGCTGGCGGGCGATCGCGGACGCTGTACACCCGTACGGCACCCTGCTCATCGCCGCGCTGGGGCACACGGGTGGGCAGGGCAGCTCGGCGTACTCTCAGCGGGAACTGTGGGCACCATCGCGAGTACCGGAAGTAAACACCCGCGAGGTGCCGAAGTCGATGGAGCCCGCTGACATCGACGCGGTGGTACAGGGCTTCGCTGGGGCGACCCGCACGGCGCTCGCCGCCGGCTGCGACGGCGTGGAGGTGAACGCCGGTCAGTACAGCCTGGTACGGCAGTTCCTGTCGGGTCTGACGAACACCCGGGAGGACGAGTACGGCGCGGACCGCCTGCGCTTCGCGCGAGAGGTGCTGACCGCCACCCGAGCCGCGGCCGGCAACGCGATCGTCGGGCTGCGGCTGTCCTGTGACGAGCTGGCGCCGTGGGCGGGCGTGACCCCCGAGGCAGCCGTTGAGATCGCCCGTGCGCTCGCCGGGACCTACGACTACCTGGTGGTGGTCCGCGGGTCGATCTTCACGGTATCGGCGACCCGGCCGGACATGCACGTCGAACCCGGCTTCAACCGCGAGCTCACCGGCTCGATCCGAGCGGCGCTGACCGGCGCCGGCCACACGGACGGCAGCAACGGCCCGGCGGATACGGGCGGTCGTGCCGCCGTCCCGGTCATCCTGCAGGGCAGCGTGGTGGACGTCGACATGGCCGAAGCGGCATTGACCGCCGGTGTGGCCGACGCGGTGGAGATGACCCGGGCGCAGATCGCCGACCCGGAGCTGGTGGCAACCACACGGGCCGGCCGGCCCCCGCGTCCGTGCATCCTGTGCAACCAGGTCTGCCAGGTACGGGACAACCGCAACCCGCTGGTGTCCTGTGTGGGTGAACCGTCGTCCGGGCATGAGACGACCGACCCTCCGGTGGCCGGTCGAGCGCGGGAGCCCGTTGCGGTGACGGTGATCGGTGGTGGACCGGCGGGGTTGGAGGCCGCGCGGGTCGCGGCTCTGCGCGGGCATCCGGTCACCCTGCTCGAACGCGCCCCCCACCTGGGCGGGGCGGTGGTGGCGGGGGCCGCGGGCTCGGGGCGGTCGCGGTTGACCGACCTCACCGACTGGTTGGCGGCGGAGTGCCACCGGCTCGGTGTGGAGATCCGCACTGGTGTGGACGCGGGCCTCACCTCGGCGGGCCGCACCGCGGCGGGCCCGGCGAGCATCAGCTCTGCCGGCAGAGCGGTCATCGTCGCGGTCGGTGGCCAGGACGGTGACCAGCCCATCCCCGTCAGCGTGCCACCGACGGAACCCGCGCCCGAGGTGTCACTGGCCGAGGACGGCCCGGCCACGCCGGTTGTGTGCAGTGCGCGGGCGCTGTTGACGGCGGCGGCGGCCGGGGCCGATCCGCTGCCGGCGTCCGGTCCGGTGGTGGTGTGGGATCCGCTCGGCAACGCGACGGGGATCGCGGCCGCCGAGCGGCTCGCCACGGCCGGCCGGGACGTCACCCTGGTCTCGCCGGATCTGGTGGTGGGCACCCAGTTGTCCCGCAGCGGCGATCTCGCCCCGGCGAACGTCCGGTTGCACCAGGCCGGGGTGAAACTGGTGAAACGGACCATATTGACTCGGCTGGAAGGCACCATCCTCTACGGGGACGACGTGTTCTCCGACGCCACGGTGGAGATCGCCTGCGCGGCGCTGGTGACCAACACGGCCGAGCTGCCGCTGCTCGGGCCCGACGAGATAGACGAGCTGGCAGCGGCGCACGGGACGGTGGTCGGGGACGCGGTCGCTCCCCGGAGCATCTACGAGGCCGTGCTGGAGGGACGCCGGGCCGCGCTCGCCGTCGGCGACGGGGTAGCCCGGCCAGCGCCGACGGGCCAGGCGGATCCGGCCCGGGGAAGCAGGAGTGCCGGTCGATGAGCCGATATCGCCATCTGTTCAGCCCGCTGCGGCTCGGGCCGGTCACCGTCGCGAACCGGATCGTGTTCTCGGCGCACCTGACCAACTACGCCGAAGACGGGCTCCCCACCGAGCAGCATGCCGCCTACTACGCGACCCGGGCGGCCGGCGGCACCGGCTTGATCATCACCGAGGAGCACTCGGTACACCCGACGGACTGGCCCTACGAGAAGCTGATCCACGGCTTCTCCCGCAACGCGATACCCGGTTACCGGCGCATCACCGAGGCGGTCCACCGGCACGGCGTCCCGATCTTCGCGCAGATCAACCACAACGGCGGGCAGGCGTCCGGGATGTTCTCCCGGCTGCCGGTGTGGGCACCGTCGGCCGTGGCGGACCCGCTGTTCCGCGAGGTTCCCAAGGCGGTCAGCCACGCGGAGATCAACGAGATCGTCGCCGGCTACGCGAAGACCGCCGGGCACTGCGCCGAAGGCGGCTTCGACGGGATCGAGCTGCAGTGCTCGCACTCGTCGATCGTGCGGGGCTTCCTGTCACCGGCGACGAACCGGCGCACCGACGACTACGGCGGCCCGCTCGCCAACCGGGCCCGGCTGCTGGACGAGATCGTGCGGGCGGTACGGGCCGCGATCGGCCCCGGGCTCGCTCTCGGGGTGCGGTTGTGCGGCGACGAACTGATCGAGGGCGGCATCACCCTCGACGAGTGCGTCGCGGTGGCGCGGCTGGTCGAGGCGACCGGTGCCGTCGACTACATCAACACCTCGATCGGGACGGCCACCTCGACGCTCTACATGATCGAAGCTTCGATGGCTGTCCCGCCCGGGTACGCGCTGTTCATCCCGTCGGCGATCCGGGGCGCCGTGGACCTTCCGGTGGTCGGTGTCGGCCGGTTCAAGGACCCGTTGCAGGCTGACCGGGCTCTCGCCGACGGGCACTGCGACCTGATCGGGATCGTGCGTGGGCAGATCGCGGACGCGAACTTCGCCCGCCTGGCCCGCGCCGGGGCAACCGACAGTATCCGGCTGTGCCTGTCGTGCAACCAGGAATGCGTCGGACGGATGGGGCTGAACCGCTGGCTCGGCTGTATCGAGAACCCGCTGACCGGCCGGGAGGCGATCCGGGCCGCCGAGGGCAGCGTCGAGCCCGGCCCGGACGGCCGGGACCCGGCCGGCACCCTGATCCTCAGAGCGCCGGTGAAGCCGAAGGACGTGCTGGTGGTCGGCGCCGGGCCGGCCGGCATGCAGGCGGCGATCAGCGCTCACCGCGCCGGTCACCGCGTCACCGTGGTGGAGGCGGCCGACGAACCGGGTGGGCAGGTGCGCCTGGCCGCGGTCGTCCCGGGCCGGGCCGAGTTCGCCGACCTCGTCCGCAACCAGCTGGCCGAGCTGCGGGCACTCGGCGTGGCGGTGAAGACCGGCGTCCGGGTGGGCGTCGACTACGTCCGCGACCACCGCCCCGACGTGGTCGTCGTGGCCACCGGGAGCCGCCCGGCCCGGCCGTGGTGGGCGAACTCCGACGATCTCCGGGTCGCCACCCTGCGGGCCGTCCTCGACGGTTCGGCGTCCCCGACCGGCCGGGTCGTGATCGTGGACGAGATCGGCTTCCACCATGCGCCGTCCGTCGCGGAACTGCTCGCCGACCGTGGCTGCCAGGTCGAGGTCCTCTCCCCGGACATGCAGGTCGGCCAGGGCCTCGGAGTGACGTTGGACAGCGAGGGCTGGAACATCCGGGCGGCGCGCAAAGGCATCACCCAGACCACGGACAGCGTGGTGCTGGGCCTGGACGACACCGGTCTGCAGGTGCTGTTCCACCCGACCGGCGTGACCACGGCCCGCCCCTTCGACCATGTCGTGCTGGCCGTGCCCGAGGAACCCGACGACGATCTCTACCGCACCCTGCGTGACACCGGTGAGGTCGCCGTCCACCGGATCGGGGACTGTGTGGCACCGCGCCGGGCGCACGCCGCCGTGATCGACGGCGACCGGATCGGGAGGAACCTGTAGATGCCCTCCGTCTCAGCCATTTCGGCCGATTCGCGCCCAGCTGGTTCGCGCCCAGCCGGTTCACGCCCAGCCGGTTCGGCGCTCGGTGTCATTGTTGTGCGCCGCGGGGTGCTGCCGGCGGGTGCGGACGAGGTGACCGCGGAGGCGGGCGGGCGGGTACTGCTCGTCGGCGACGGCGTCGCCCGTGCCGCGACCGGCCTGACCGCCGCGACCGAGGTCACCCTGTGGGAGGCGGGCGAGTTCGCGCCGGCGGCATGGTCCGCGGCCCTGGCCACCGGACTCGACGGCGGCACGGCCGACAGCAGCCCGATCGACAGTGATTTGATCATTATGCCCGCCTCCCCGGACGGGCGCGACTTCGCCCCGCGGCTCGCCGCGGCTCTCCGACGGCAGCTGGTAGCCAACGCCGTCGCCGTCCGCCCCGGCGAGATCGTGGCCGAACGCTACGACGGCCGGCTCGCCGAGCATGTGCCGGTACGCGGGCCGGTGGTGGCGACTCTGGTGCCGGGCGTCCGCGGTGTCGCGCCGCACCCGGGCGTCCCGCGGACACGGTCGATCGCTCCGGCGCTCCCGCGTCCGGATGCGGTGCCCGATGCCGAGGTGCTGGAAGTGCTGGCGGCCGATCCGGCGACGATCGCGCTGACCGAGGCGCCCCGCATCGTCGGCGGCGGGCACGGAATGGGCAGCCGGGAGGCGTTCTCGCAGCTCACCGACGTGGCCGCGGCCCTCGGCGCGTCGCTGGGCGGCACCCGGGTGGTAGCCGATCTTGACTGGATCCCCTTCGAACGCCAGATCGGCACCACCGGGGCGATCGTGGCGCCCCGGCTGTACCTGGCTTTCGGGGTCAGCGGGGCCGTTCAGCACACCAGCGGCCTGGGCAGCCCCGATCACGTGATCTCGGTCAACGTCGACGGGAGCGCGCCGATGATGGCCATGGCCGATCTGGCGATCATCGCGGACGCCCCCGCGGTCGTGGCCGAGCTCCGCCGCCGGCTGGCCGGAGCTGCCGAGGCCACCGCCGGCACCAAAGCCATCGGCAGCGGGGCCGTCGGCAGCGGGAGCATCAGCGACACGACCGTCGGTCACGACGAAGGGAGCATATCGTGAGCGGCGCGCTACCCTCGGATGATCGCTATCCGGATGGGCACCTGGCCGCGCCACCGCGGCGCCCGGCCACCAACCCGCTCCCCCCGTCCGCGACCGCGGCAGCGGCACCGACCGCACAGCCATCGGATGCCGAACACGACGCGGATGTGATCGTCGTCGGCGCGGGACCAGCCGGGTCCGCGGCCGCGCTGGTCGCGGCCCGCGCGGGAAGATCGGTGCTGCTGCTGGAACGCGGGCCGTTCCCGGGCGCGAAGAACCTCTACGGCGGGGTCGTCTACGGCCGGGTCCTCGATGACCTGGTGCCGGACTGGGCCGAGCAGGCGCCCATCCAACGGTGGGTCACCCGCCGCCAGACCATGATTCTTACTGGCGATCAGGCCCTCGCCATCGACTACCGCAACCAGAAGTGGGGCCGTCCGCCGTACAACGGCGCCACCACGCTGCGCTCCGAGTTCGACGCGTGGTTCGCCGGGCTGGCCGAGAAGGACGGCGCCACGCTCGTCACGTCCACCGTTGCCACCGGGCTGCTGCGGGACCCGCGCACCGGGCAGATCACCGGAGTGCGCACCGACCGTCCCGACGGCGACCTGCGGGCACCGGTGGTGATAGCCGCGGACGGAGTCAACTCCTTCCTCGCGAAGGAGGCCGGCCTGTACCCGAAGGCCGGCGCCCACCACTTCACCCTCGGTGCGAAGGAGGTCCTCTCCCTGCCGCGCCGGGAGATCGAGGCCCGCTTCGGGATCCGGGACCGCGACGGCGTGGACATCGAGATCCTCGGCGGTACCGGCGGTGTCGCCGGTGGTGGCTTCGTCTACACCAACCTCGACACGATCGCCGTTGGCGTGGTGCTCTCCGTGACGGGCCTCGCCACCTCACGCCAGCGTCCCGAGGAGCTCATCGCTGGGCTCAAGGCCCACCCGGCCATCCATCCGCTGGTCGAAGGCGGCGAACTGATCGAGTACGGCGCGCACCTGATCCCCGAGGGTGGTTACGACGCCATGCCGGCGCTGGCCGGCGACGGCCTGCTGGTCGTCGGCGACGCCGCCGCGATGTGCCTGGCCGCGGGGATCTGGCTGGAGGGGGTCAACTTCGCGATCGCGTCGGGCGCGGCGGCCGGCCAGACCGCGGTCGAGGCCCTGGACGCGGGTGACACCTCCGCGCGCGGGCTCGCCGGCTACCGGCGAAGCCTGGAGTCGTCGTTCGTGCTGGCCGACCACCGGAAGCTGCGCCGCGCGCCGGCACTCGTGCTCGGCGATCGCACGCAGCATCGGTACCCGGACCTGATCTGCGGAATCGTCGAGGACATGTTCACCGTGACGAACCCGCGCCCGAAGCGAGGCCTCGTGACGATCGCGCGCGCCCGGCTGCGCGGCAGCGGCGTGCGGCTGCGTGACCTCGCCCGGGACGGGACCGCCGCCCTGCGTGCCTTCGGCTGAAGAATGATCGCTTCATAATCACCAGGGAGGCCGTGGCATGAGTACCCGAACCTTCCTCCGCTGGCCGGCCCGCCCGTCGTCCGCGGAGACCCTGTCGTTCGCCGACCGCATGGCGACGGTGCGCTTCGACGTGGCGGACAAGGCTCACATCACCGTCGACTCCACCGTGTGCGAGAAGTGCACCACCAAGGCCTGCGTGACGGCCTGCCCGGCTGACCTGTTCGTGCCGAAGACCGACGGCGGCATCCTGTTCAACTACGAACAGTGCTTCGAGTGCGGGACCTGCTACATGGTCTGCGGCGCGCGGGGCGCGATCCGCTGGAGCTACCCGGAGGGAGGCCACGGTGTCGTCTTCCGCCACGGCTGACCTGGGCGGCCTCCCGGAGCTCCAGAACCTCCAGGTGACGGTGTTGGTGGCGCATTCGCCGCTGGCGGTCGAGGTGGACCCGCTGACCGGCGAGGTCCGCATCGACGACCGGCTGTCGGGCCTGTCCGCCGCCGACCAGGCAGCCTGTGAATGGGCGCTGCGTCTCGGCGACGCCTGGTCGGTGCCGGTACGGGCGCTGACCGTCGGGCCGCCCGCCGCGGACGCCACGTTGCGTGGCGCGCTCGCTGCGGGTGCCGCCACCGCGACCAGGGTCGCCACCGACACGGACGCTGACGCTGACGCTGACCCGCGGATGGTCGCCGCGGGCGTGCTCGCGGCGCTGCGCCGCGGCGGCGCCCACGGGCAGCCGGCTCGCCGGGACATCGTGGTGGCGGGGACGTGGTCTCCGCGCCGCGGCTCAGGCGCGGTACCAGCGCTGGTCGCCGCCGGCCTCGGCCACGATCCCGAGGCCGGCGAAGAGCTCGGGAGCGCTGCGGGCCGTGGGAGCGGCGGTGCGGCACAGGCCCTCGGCCTGCTGTCCCTCATCCCGACCGCGCCCGGGGTCATCGAGGCCGAACGCCGCCTCGACGGCGGGCGACGGGAACGGCTGCGGGTGCGGGCGCCAGCTGTGCTGTCGGTGGATCCCGGGACGGCGACACTGCGCCGCGCCGGGCTGCGCGCGGTGGTCGCGGCCCGGCGCGCGCCAATCGAGGTGCTGCGGGTGGCGCTGGGGCAGGCGCCGCCCACGACCGGTCTGCCGCTGCGCCCCCGTCCCAAGGTGCTGCTGCCGCCGGACCAGACCCTGCCGGCACGCGACCGCGTCCTGAAGCTGACCGGTGCCGGGGAATCCCGCGGCACCGAACGGGTCGCCGTCCGCCTCGACCCGCCGGAGGCCGCCGACCGGATTCACACCGCGCTGCGCGGCTGGGGGTACCTCCCGGCGGATGATCCCGGTGCCGACGGTCCCGCTCCCCGCGCACGCAACGCTGATGAACAACCTCGGTGAGAGCCGCTGGCCGCGGCTTCGCGACCAGTCACCGCTGCTGGCGGTGCCGCTAGGGAGCACCGAGCAGCACGGTCCGCACCTGCCGCTGGAGACTGACACGCGGATCGCGCGGGCACTCGCGGACGCTCTGGCCGCTCGGCTGCCCGATGTCCTCGTCGCCCCGGCGCTGGCCTACGGCGCGAGCGGGGAGCACGCGGGTTTCCCCGGCACATTGTCGCTGGGCAGTCACGTGCTCGCGCTGGCGGTCATCGAACTCGCCCGCTCCGCCGACACCACCGCGTCCGGTGTGGTGCTCGTGAACGGGCACGGCGGCAACGCCTCGGCGCTGCGGGCAGCGATCACGCTGCTGCGTTCCGAAGGACGCCGGGTACTCGCCTGGACGCCGCGCTCAGTTGTCGCCACCAGGGTGGGGGTACCCTTCGCCGACACGGACCTGCACGCGGGACGGGTCGAGACCTCCCTGATGCTGCACCTGGCGCCAGACCTGGTAAGCCTCGACCGGGCGGCCGCCGGGCCGTCGCCGCCGCTCGCCGAGCTGATCCGCCACGGGGTCCGGCCGCTGAGCCCCTGCGGAGTCCTGGGCGACCCGGCCGGCGCATCCCCGGACGAGGGCGCACGGCTGCTGCGCGCCTACACCGACGACCTGGTCGCGGCCATTGTCCGGTGGCAGAAGCCTCGCGAGGAGGACGGTGCCTGATGCGGGTGGACCCGCTGGCAGCCGCTCCGGCGGCGCTGGACGGCCCGGTGGACGGGCCGGTAGCCCTGGTGACAGGCGCGGCACGCGGTCTGGGCGCGGCGGTCGCGGCCGCCTTGGACGACCGTGGCTACCGGCTGGTGCTCACCGATGTCGCGACCAGCCCCGGCAGTCACGCGGACCGCACGCACGGCGGCTACCCGTACGCCACCTGGGATGATCTCGCGAAGGTCGCGGCGGGCTGCACGGACGCGGTGGCGGTGCGGGCCGACGTCCGGATCCAGGCTGATCTCGATGCCGCGGTGGGAATCGCCCGAAGCAGGTTCGGCCGCCTCGACGCGGCGGTCGCGGTTGCCGGGGTGATCGCGGGCGGGCCGCCGGTATGGGAGACCGACAGCGATACCTGGCGGCTGTTGCAGGCCGCCGACCTCGACGGCGTGTTCCATCTGGTCCGGGCAGCCGTTCCAGCGCTGCTGGCCGCCCCAGCCGGCCGGTTCGTGGCGATTTCCTCCGCCGCGGGCACTCGTCCGTTGGCGCGCCTCGCCGCGTATTCGGCGGCCAAGCACGGCGTGATCGGGCTGGTTCGCGGTCTGGCCGCGGACCTCGCCGGCACGGCGGTGACCGCGAACGTCGTGTGCCCGGGGTCGATGGACACGGCGATGCTCGCCGAAACAGCCCGGATCTACGGCCTGGACGGGGTCGGCGAGTTCGCCCGGCATACCTTCCAACGGCGCCTTCTCGACCCCGCTGAGGTGGCGGAGGCCGTCGCCTGGCTGTGCTCGCCCGCCGCCGGGGCGCTGACCGGGGCCGTCGTGCCCGTGGACGCCGGTTTCACCGGATAGGGCAGGTCCGATCAGTCATCGGGTGCGGCACCGGGGACCCGAAGGGTATCCGGTGCGGACACGGGCCACGGGGATGGCATGCTTGTAGTCGGGAGGACCGATGCTCACGCGACTCGAAGTTGACGGCTTCAAAAACCTGCTGGGGCTACGGGTTAACCTCGGCGCATTTACCTGTATAGCCGGTGAGAACGGTACCGGAAAATCCAATCTCTTCGACGTCATCCATTTTCTGAGCCTGCTGTCCGATACGCCGATGATGGATGCCGCCCAGGCAGTTCGCAGGACCGGCGGGGAACGCGGAAGCGACCCCCGCGACCTGTTCTGGAACGGTTATTCTCCCGACACACATCGAATGTTCATCGCTGCCGAGATGCTGGTTCCCGCTAAAATCGAGGACGATTTCGGACGGCCCGCCAAACCGACCATCTCATTTCTTCGGTACGAGCTTGAGATCGGCTACCGGCCCCCTACCGGTATTGAGCGGATCGGCCGCCTCACATTGCTGGCCGAACGGCTCACCCACATCAACCAGAGTCAGGCCACCGAGCATCTGCGTTTTCCGCACAGCGCGAAGCATTTCCGTCGGGCAGTGGTCTTCGGGCGCCGCAGTGGTGCCGCCTTCATCTCGACATCGGTGGAGAACGGCGAGCCCATCATCAGTATCCACCAGGACGGCGGCAGCCGCGGTCAGCCCCGGCCAGCAGCCGCCAGCCGTGCACCCGCGACTGTGGTCAGCACCGTTACCGGGAGCGACGATCCCACGATTCTGGCTGCCCGCAGGGAAATGCAGTCCTGGCGCCTTCTGGCGCTGGAGCCGTCAGCGCTGCGGGCGTCGGACCGCTACGTTGACCCGCGGGTAATGGGCAGCGACGGCCGTCATCTGCCCGGCGCGCTCTACCGGATTGCCACTACCGAGGAGCTGTCCGGCCATGGTGACCCCCAGCGGGTCTACGCCCAGGTCGCGAGCAGACTCGCCGAACTGGCCGGATTGCGGGTTCGCGACCTGCTGGTGCAGGCTGATGATGTACGGGAACTGCTTACCGTCTATATGAAGGAATCGACCGGGCTGCGGCTACCGGCCCGAAGCCTGTCGGAAGGGACGCTGCGATTCCTGGCTCTGTGCGTCCTTCTCGAAGATCCCTCCGCTTCAGGTGTAATCTGCATGGAGGAGCCGGAAAATGGCATCCATCCGGGCAATATCGCGGCGATGGTTCGTCTCGTGCAGGACCTGGCCGTCGACCCCCAGCTGGAGCCCGGATACGACAACCCTTTCCGGCAGGTAATCGTGAACACCCATTCACCCGCGATCGTCCAGATGGTTGAGAACAACGATCTTCTCTTCGCTGTCGCCGGGCCGCGAAAGACTCCAGACGGCACAGTCACACGCGCCCTACGGCTTCGCCCGCTCGCCGGGACATGGCGTGCCGACTTTCGCGAGGAAACCCCGGTCACCCGGCCGGACATCCTTCCGTATCTGACGACCCCGCCAGGCGCCCAGCTGCGGCTCGAACTGGCATGACCGTCCGAGTACTTTTTCTCGGCGAGGGACCCAGCGACGCGGGGATTGCCGCGCATGTGGAACGTCTGGCGTGGTCACGGGGAATTGAAGCGGTGGCAACCTCACCCGATCTCGACCGGCTGGAAAAGCCACCTGGTCACTCGGTCAGCGCAAAGCTGGCAGCCGTCGCGAAGATGGGCGGCCAGTACGATGTGATCGTTGTGCACCGGGATGCGGACGGCGCGGGCGCCGACGCCCGGTACCTCGAGGTCCGAGACGCGGTCCTGTCATCACCGGTGGCACAGCTCCCCCACGTTGCGGTGGTGCCGATCCGCATGACCGAAGCCTGGCTCCTGCTGGACGAGCAGCTCATCCGGACGGTGGCCGGTAATCCGCGGGGGCACGTTAATCTCAACCTGCCGACCATCCATGAGGCTGAGCGTATTCGAGATCCCAAGAACCGGTTAGAGCGTATACTCGTCGACGCCTCGGAGTTGTCCGGACGACGGCTTCAGATCTTCCGGAGACGGTTCTCTGAGCACCGGCGACAGCTCCTCGAACGCCTTGATCCGGATGGCTCGGTCCAGCGGCTGGCATCCTGGTCACGCTTTGTGGAGGACATGACCAAGGTCTTCGACGAGTTCGGCCGGTGAGACCGGCCGGACTGGCAGTGGCTGGGTGCTTCTGGTTGGGAGCACCCAGCCACTGGAACGTCCGTGAGCAAGAAAGCGGAGACTACGCCTTGCGCTTCTCGATCGCGTCGGTGAGCTGCGGAACGACATTGAAAAGGTCGCCCACCATACCGTAGTCGGCGAACTCGAAGATCGGCGCTTCTGGGTCCTTGTTGACCGCTACGATCGTCTTGGAGGTCTGCATCCCGGCCCGGTGCTGGATCGCGCCGGAGATACCGACCGCGATGTAGAGCTGTGGCGACACCGTCTTGCCGGTCTGGCCGACCTGGTTCTGGTGCGGGTACCAGCCGGCGTCGGTTGCCGCGCGGGACGCCCCCACCGCGGCACCGAGCGTGTCGGCCAGCTTCTCCACGAGAGCGAAGTGCTCAGCGCCGCCGAGACCGCGGCCACCGGAGACGACAATCTGCGCCTCGGTGAGGTCGGGACGACCCGACTTGGCTTCCACGACCCGGTCGAGGACCTTCGCCGACTTGGCGGAGTCCGAGATCGTGATGTCGACCTTCTCCTCGGTCGGTGTGGTCGGGGCGGCCTGGGGCGCGGTGCTGTTCGGCCGCACCGCGAAAACCGGCGTCCCCTTGGTGACCTTGGAGGTGACGACCGTGGAGCCACCGAAGATGCCCTGGGTGGCGGCCAGGTCTGGGGTGAGGCCGACCGCGTCCCAGATCAGGCCCGATCCGGTCTTGGCCGCTGTGCGTGCGGCGGCTTCCCTGGCGTCCGGGGTGGCGGCGGTCAGGACCGCTGCCGGCGACTTGCCGGTCACCAACGTGGCCAGGACCTCGGCCACCGGGGCCACAACGTAGTCGGTGACCTCTTCGGACTCGACGATGTACACCGTGGACGCGCCGTACTGGGCCAGGTAGTCCTTGGCTTTCGCGTACGTTCCGGGCGCGCCGAGGAAGACCGCGGACGCCTCACCCAACGACCGGGCGAGCGTCAGCAGTTCGGCGGTGATTTTTTTCGGCTCGCCGTCTGCGTGCTCGACGAGAACTAGAACCTCAGCCATCGGACAGGACCCCTCAGATCAGCTTCTGTGCGGCGAGGAAGTCAGCGACCCTGGTGCCGCCATCACCCTCGTCCTTGACGATCGTTCCGCTCTGGCGCGGCGGGGCGGGCTGGGCGTCCAGGACCGTCGACGCGGCGTTGGCAAGCCCCACCGTGCCTGCGTCCAGCCCCGCGTCCGCGACGGACAGAGTGGTCAACGGCTTCTTCTTGGCCGCCATAATGCCCTTGAAGGATGGGTAACGCGGCTGGTTGATCTTCTCGACAACCCCGACAACCACCGGCGTCGCGGCTTCCACGAGAAGGTAGCCGTTGTCAGCCTGCCGTTCGATTCGCACCGTGCCAGCACCGGGGTCGACGGTCACCTTACGGGCCTGCGTCAGCTGCGGGAACCCGAGGTGCTCGGCAAGCAGCGCGCCCAGCACACCGCCACGGGCGTCGGACGCCTCGGCAGCGGTGATGACGATATCAGGCGAAAGCGTCGCAATAACCTTCGCGAGCGCGGCGGACGTCTGGAGGGCGTCGGAACCGGCCAACGCCTCGTCGGTGATGTGGACAGCCTTGTCCGCGCCCATCGACAGCGCCTTACGCACGGTTTCCAGGGCCTTCTCGGGACCCATGGTGACCACCGTCACCTCACCGCCATGAGCCTCCTTGATCTTCAGGGCCTCCTCGACCCCGTATTCGTCCATTTCGTTCATGACGTTGTCGACGCTCTTGCGATCCGTCGTCCTGGTTGTGGGATCGAGCTTCTTCTCCGCCCAGGTATCCGGAACCTGCTTGACGGTGACGACGATGTTCACGCCTCGGGGCCTCCGTAGCCACATTCATGGGTCTTCATTGCTCTTGACATGGTCGCACCTGTGTCCTTGACACGCTCAATGATCGTCGATGTGACCCAGGTCGCACTCAGCCCATCCCGCACGCCAGACCGGCAATACGTGCATTCGCATGCGCGTCTGCACATCCCCTTCCACTATTGTGACAGCTCCACTACGTTGTGTCTCACAGCGGATCCGACGGCAATTTCACCATGAACCAGTACCCAATGAGCTACGGGGGCCCAATGGGCAGGCAACATGCGTCAAAAAATCATGATCAGACCGACTGCGAACCGCAACAAAACTTATTCGCGCGACTACTCGCCGAAACATCCGTCTCGGACACCCGTTTCGCCCGGCAGGTCAACGAACGCGCACGCCGGCAACGACGTGTTGATCTCGGCCTCGCACGCACCACCGTAGGCCACTGGCGCCGCGGAATGCGCCCCCGTGACCCCATGGTGGCTGAGCTCGCCGCCGCCGAAATATCGATGTTGGTGGGCTACCCTATCGCGCCGTCCGACCTCGGCTGGCGCGGCGAAAACTATCACGGCGACGACTTCGGGCTCGCCGTGGCGGAGAAACCCACGGACACCCTTCGGACCGTTGCCGGACTCTCGGGGCGAGACATGCGCAGACGAGACCTGTTACACGACGGAGCGGCCTTCGCCGCCACAGCCTTCGCCGACCCGGTGCTGGCAAGCCTCACCGGCGTCGTCGAAATGATCGGTAAGAGCCAGGCAACGGTCCCGGTGCCGACCGCGACAATGATCAGAGATATGACCGAGACCTTCCGCAAGCTCGACGCCCGCTACGGCAGCGGTGAGATTCGCGGGCAGGTGGTCGCGTTCCTGCACGACCGGGCCAAGGCCGCGCTCGACAGCCGCCATACCCCGGACCTGTTCAGCTCACTCGCCGAACTGACTCAGTTCACCGGCTGGCTCGCCCAGGATTCCAACCACCAGGCCCTCGCCCAGCGCTACTACATCCAGGCGCTTGGCCTTGCGGAACACTGCGGGGACGCCATGCTCGCCAGCCGCATCCTGTCCGCCATGAGCGACCAGGCCGGGCGTCTCGGCCAGTTCCGCCAGAGCCTGGCCATGGCGAAGGCTGCTATCGACCGCTCCCGCGGCGCGGCGTCCCCATCGGTCCTGGCAATGCTGCACGACAAGTACGCCTGGGCGCTGGGCCGTTCGGGCGACGAAGCCGGCTGCAGCAAGGCGCTGATCGACATGGAACGCGAGCTTGGCCGCGCGACTCCCGGCGATGGCCCGCTATGGGCTGCCCACTACGACGAGACGGATGTGGCGGAATGCAAGGGCCACTGCTTCCTGCTGCTCGGCAAGGCCGCGGATGCCGAACCTCCGCTGCTGGCATCCCGGTCCCGGCAGCTCGCTTCCCGGACCAGGACCCGCAGCTACGCCGAAGCGGATCTCGCGCTGTCCTACCTGTCCCGGCCCAGCCCTGACGTCGAAGCCGCGCTGGACGCCGCGAGCCGCGCGGCCGAACTCGCCGGCCAGCTGGAATCCGCCCGGATCACCGACAAGCTGCGTGAGGTTGACCGCACACTGGGCCGACATAACGATGTCGTTGCCGTCCGGGAGTGGCGGACACTCTCCGCGCCACTGATCGGCCGCGCGAAAGTCCGCGCCGAGGTGGCCTAGAGCGCCCGGCAATAGGGGCGTGGATCAAGGAGCGGGACTGGGGTGCGTACATCGCAAGGCGGCGGA
>NZ_CAKJTM010000043.1:33722-44559 GCF_917627345.1 Protofrankia sp. CiP3
AGAGGCGGGCACTCCGCCGCGGACGGCGTCACTGGCACGAGGCGGCAGGGACGCTGGCCGCGGCGGAGCGATCTGGTCGATCGCGATGTGGGCGACCCCGCCGCCCACATCGCGCCTCCCATCGGCAATCTATGACCATGACCCCGCACTCGGATGCCGGCGCCGGCCTGTCCGTGTATCCCGAAGAAAACGATCGCACATCGGGATCAAGAAACAGATCCAGCGCGGTGATCCCACCACGGATATTGATGATCATTCTTTCCTGGATGATCACAGGCAGTCTAGCGATCATCGCGCTGGGCCGGAGCCTCCATCTGGACGACGCGCTGAGCTGGCCGTACGCCGGGATCAACGCCTTCACCCCGGTTGTCTACCTGCCCGTCTACATGGCGCTGGCCATCGGCTTCGCGATGCGCCGCAACCGGCTGCTGATCGTCTCGCTGCTGGTCATCGTCGCCCACCTGTACTGGACCGTTCCCGAGCTCTGGCCGGGAAAGCCCGAAACCGCGCCCGCTGGCGCGGCCCAAGCGCGGATCATGACTGCCAACCTGCTGTACACGAACAAGACCGCCGGCAGCCTGGGGTCCCAGATCCGCGCCCAACGGCCCGATATCCTTGTGCTGGAAGAGGTCACTGCCCGTACCCTGGCCGCGGTCGAGAGCTCTGGGGTACTGGGGGACTTCACCTACCGGGAGGTCCACGCCCGGCCGGATCCGTTCGGGATCGCGGTGTTCTCCCGCTTCGCGCTGACCGACCCGGAGCTGCCGTCGGTAGCGGATCTGCCGTCGCTACGGATGACGGTGCGGATGGACGCCGCGCACCAGTTCCGGCTCTTCGCCGTCCACACGCTCTCGCCGACCAGCGGCGATTACGCCCCGCGGTGGCGCCGGCAACTGGACGATCTGCGGGCCAGCACCGCCCTGGCAGCCATGCCCGTCGTGCTCGCCGGTGACTTCAACGCCACCCGTGACCACCGTCCCTTCCAACGCCTACTGGATAATCATCTCCGCGACGCCCACGACGTGGCCGGCGCGGGCTGGCTGCCCACCTGGAACGCGAACGGCCTGTTCGCTCCGCCGCTGCTGCGCATCGACCATGTCCTGGCCTCACCGCGGTTCGCCGTCACCCGCTACCAGGTGGGCGCGCCGTTCGGCAGCGACCACAAGCCCCTCGTCGTCGATCTCTCCCTGCGCTGACGGCCCACGACCATCCCGGGTGACCAGGCCTCGGCCGGCTACGAGGCTCGGGTAACGAGCGGATCAGCGGGACCGAGCAGCCGGACGATCAGGCAGAGGTGGTCCAGACCGCGAGGCCGGTACCGCAGGCCGTACAGAAACTCTCCGTCGGACGCGCTGGCTTCACGCAGCTCAGACAGGCACGGCTGCCATCCCGCACCGCGTAGATCCCGTCAAGGATCTTCCTGGGCTCGTCCTCACGCAGCCACTCGTCGAAGTAACGGGCACGCTCGACCGCGAGCGGGTGCGAGCCGCTGGTCCGGATCCGCATCCGGTGGAACCGGGCCAGCGTGCTCCGCTCGGCCATGTCGTCGAGCAACCGCGCCTGCTCAAGGAAAGCGGCGGGGTTCATCTGGTCGAGCCAGCGGGTCGCCCCACCGGCCAGCTTCATCATCATCCGGACGCATGGATCCGGGTCCTGGACGGCGAGCATCGCCGCCCGGTCGGCGGTCAGCTCCGCCTTGCGGGACCAGGCCGAAAGCCCCGCTCCGAGACCGAAGGCCGCAAGGTTGCCGGCAATGGCGTTCGACCGGCGGGCGACCCCCGCGCCCATCGCCCCGCCGACGATTCGGGCCATGGTCCCATACAGCACATGGCCACATTTGACATGACCGATTTCGTGCCCGAGCACGGCCAGCAGTTCGTCCTCATCCATGATGTCGATGAGATCGGTGAAAAGCACGATATACGGATGGTTGTGCCCGGCCGTGTAGGCATCGACCGGCCCACGCCGGATATAGAGCTCAGGTTCCGGGACGTCCAGAATCGCGCACGCCTCGCGGAGGATCGCGTAGATCCCCGGGAGCTGGCGGGGACCCACCTTCACGCTGGACGCGGTGTTCTCCACGTACTGGGTGCGCTCAACGCCCCATTCGATGTATTTGGCCACGGCCCGGTCAAACCCGGGAACGCGTTTCAGCGTACGCGTGGCCCGCCGGTCCAGCGGATGCCGAAACGCGTCCGGATCGAGCCCTGGCAGGCGAATCCGTCCGCTCTTTTCGACGGAACCCACCGGCCGCTTCCGGATGCTGACGACCTCGTCGGCTTCGGCCATCCTCCACCTCTCGTGGCACCCGTCCAAGGTCGCATTGCCGGCCCAAGCGGGATGTCAGGCGACATAGTAGAGCGCCCCCGTCGCCCCATGAAAGCCCCACGCTCAAACACGAGAAGGTAACCTGCACGACACCGGGCGGGCCGCACCCAACCAGCGGGCGACCAGTGACGGTCAGTGGAGGATGACGCTCGGCGACCAGTGGCGGTCAGCGACCGACGAAGTCCGCCTTCCCCGGGCCTCGTTCGACAAACGACTCCATGCCGATACGCTTGTCCTCGGTCCCGAACAGCCCGGTGAACACCGCGGTCTCCAGCCGTAGCCCTTCGGGCAGCCCGACGTCCAGACCGTCGTCGATCGCCCGCTTGGCCGCCCGCAGGGCCAGCGCCGGTCCCTCGACGAACCGGCCGGCCAGCCGCAGGGCCTCGGCGTAGACGTCGTCGGGAGCCACCACCCGGTCAGCGAGACCGATCTCCTTCGCTTCGGAAGCGCGCACCTGACGCCCGGTGAATATCAGGTCCTTGGCCCTGGCGGCACCGATCAGCCGGGGCAGCCGTTGCGTCCCGCCGGCACCGGGGATGACTCCGAGCAGGATCTCAGGCAGCCCGACCTTGGCGTTGTCACCGAAGACCCGGAAGTCAGCGCACAGAGCCAGCTCCAGCCCACCGCCGAGGGCGTACCCGGTCACCGCGGCGACCACGGGCTTGGGGATGCGGGCCACCTGCTCGAAGGTCCCGGTGAGCGCACCGACCCACGCCAGGATCTCCGCGTAGCCCATCGGAGCCATTTCTTTGATGTCGGCGCCGGCGGCGAACACCTTGGGACCGCCGTAGAGCACGACGGCCCGAACGTCCGGGCGGGCCGCGGCCTGCGCCGCGGCCGCCCGCAGCTCGCTGGTGAGCTGGCTGTCAATAGCGTTCATCGGAGGGCGGTCCAACCTGATCGTGCCTATTGCGTTGTCGACCTCGAAATGCACGACCGCCACCAGCCGACCTCCTCGTCGCATCGCCGCGGATCACTACCGCGCCTTCGGGACCTCTGACGCACCTTAGTGGTGGTCGCCGCCGGAAGTCGGGGTTCCTGCCGGACTGGCGAAGCCGATCTGGGGGGTCCGTCGGGGTATGCCGGATGCCAGGCGGATACGGCGTGAGACGGCACAGGCCCCGGTATCGCTGTGGCCCGCGGCCTTGCCAGCAACCACCTGGACGCGACTCCCTGATCGAACGGCGGCTCCCGAAACACGCCGCGGCCCCTGGCTGTCCGATCTTCACGGATACGTGATGATTACCCGGATTACCCACGATTACCCGCTGACGGCGATCCCGCCGTGTGGCCAGCAGCCCATGCGCGCTCTTCCCGCGGGCGCCTGAATCATTCGACAGCTACCGTGGCGAACGTGACGACACCGTCCCCGACCTGCGGCATCGTCGATTTTCCCGACCGCGCCCGGCCCGGATCGCCCGACCCGCTCGGCGTGCGCTGGGACGGATCCGGTGTGAACGTCGCGGTAGCCGCCCCCAACGCGGACGCGGTTGAGATCTGCCTGTTCGACGCCCAGGACAACGAGCGCCGCTATCAACTGCCCGAACGCGACGGGGGGGTCTGGCACGGTTACCTGCCGGGGGTAGGGCCGGGCCAGCGCTACGGTCTGCGGGCACACGGCCCGTACGCCCCTGACCGCGGCCTGCGCTACAACCCGGCGAAGCTTCTCGTCGATCCCTACGCCCGGCTACTGACCGGTGGTCTTGTCCCGCATGCGGCGATCTCCGGCTTCGACGAGACCGACCCGTACTCGGTGAGTTCGGACGGACGGGACTCCGCGCCCTTCGTCCCGCGCTGCGTGGTCGTCGACGACCGGCCGGCCGGCGCCGGCCCCGCCGCCAACCGGCCGGGCACGCCCTGGCCCGACACAATCCTCTACGAGCTGCACGTGAAGGGGTTCACCCAGCGCCACCCGGATGTCCCGGCCAGCCATCGCGGCACCTACGCGGGGCTGGCGCACCCGGCGGTCATCGACCACCTGCGCGCCCTTGGTGTCACCACGGTCGAGCTGCTCCCGGTGCACGCGAACCTCTCCGAACCGACGCTGACCCGACGTGGCCTGACCAACTACTGGGGCTACAACACCGTGGGCTTCTTCGCCCCGCATCCCGGCTACGCCGCCACGGACAACCCGGTGGCCGAGTTCCGTTCCATGGTCCGCGAGCTGCACGCGGCCGGTATCGAGGTCATTCTCGACGTGGTCTTCAACCACACCGCCGAAGGCAGTGAGCGCGGGCCGACGCTGTCGCTGCGCGGGCTGGACAACGCCACCTACTATCGGGTGGAACCGAGCGACCCACGCCGGTACCGGGATGTGACCGGGTGCGGCAACACCCTGAACACCTCATCCCCGCACGTGATCAAATTGATCATGGACTCGTTGCGCTACTGGATCACCGAGATGGGCGTGGACGGGTACCGATTCGATCTGGCGACCGCGCTCGCCCGCAACCCCGACAGCTTCGACCCGGCCGCGCCGCTGCTGACCGCCATCCACGCCGACCCGGTACTGTCAACCGTAAAGATCATTGCCGAGCCATGGGACGTCGGCTGGGGCGGCTACCAGGTCGGCGCGTTTCCCGCGCCCTGGGCGGAATGGAACGGCCGCTACCGTGACACCGTCCGCGCGGTCTGGACCCAGCATGCCTCCGGCGTGGCCGATCTCGGCTACCGGATCACCGGGTCGAGCGACCTGTACCAGCACTCGGGCCGGCGGCCGTGGGCCTCGGTGAACTTCGTGACCGCGCATGACGGCTTCACCCTCGCCGACCTCGTCTCCTACGCCGACAAACACAACGAGGCCAACGGCGAGGGGAACCACGACGGCGACGCTCACAACAACTCGACGAACTGCGGTGTGGAGGGCCCGACCGACTGTCCGGACGTGTTGTCCCACCGGCGCCGCACCCGCCGCGCGCTGCTCGCGACGCTGTTGCTGTCGGCGGGCGTGCCCATGCTGCTCGCCGGCGACGAATTCGGCCGTTCGCAGGGCGGCAACAACAACGCCTACTGCCAGGACAACGCGATCTCCTGGATGCGCTGGCCGCACGGCGCGCCAGCGGATGAATCGCCCGCTGGCGGCCCGGCTCCCGCGGCCGACCCCGCTGGGGACGACCCGATGCTGCTGCCGCTCGTCAGCGGCCTGGTGGCCCTGCGGCGGACATCGCGGACCCTGCGCCGGCAGGCGTTCTTCCACGGCGGCCCGTCCAGCGTCGGAGCGCTCGCGGACATCACCTGGTTTCGGGCCGACGGGGCAATCATGCTGGATACGGACTGGAACTCACCGCTCGTCCACACGGTCGTGGCCCACCTGTCCGGGCGAGCGCTGCCCTGGCACACCTCGGACGGCGCTCCGGTTGCCGGCGACAGTTTCCTGCTCATCCTGCGTCCGGACCCGGGCGAGGTGACTGTCGTGCTGCCGGGTGAGCCATGGGCCCGCACCTACGAACTGCTGCTGGACACCTCAGCCGAGGACCTCGCCGGGTTCCCCGGCACGCTCGACGGCCAGCGCCGGGTCATGCATGCCGGCCAGGAAGTGCAGGTCACCGGCCGCACCGTCGTGCTGCTCCGCGTCACCCAATAGCCGCGCCGGCCAGCTTCTCGCGATCTTTCGAGGTTTGCGAGATCAACAAGGGCACCGTCACCACACAAACCTCGAAAGATTGTCAACGATCGAAATCAGTCCGGGTTGGCGACGAGCCCGAGCTCGGCCGGTGAGGCGAGCTGCGGATGCCGTGGGAGCACCCGGACGGTGTAGCCGAAGGCGCCGGTCCGCCGCAGCGGGATGGTGCCCTCGAAGCGCTGCCCACCGCCCTCGCCGGTGCCCAGGTGGGCCAGCGCCACGGTAGCCGGGTCAAGCAGCCGGTCAGCCTCATCGACACGGCCGTAGGTGGCCTGGACCTCCACATCCGCGAGGTCCAGGCCACCGAGCTCGACCGTTGCCCGGACTACCAACGACTGACCGACCTGCGGGGTGTCACCGAGCCCGGCCGAGTCGACGTTGACCACCCGCACAGCCGGCCACGCCTGGCGGACCCGCCCCTTCCAGCCCGCGAGACCGCGGGCCCCGGCCAGTCCGTCGGCCGCGGCCACCCGTGCCGAGGCCGCGGCGGGGATGTAGTACCGCTCGACGTACTCCCGCACCATCCGGGTGGCGAGCACCTGCGGGCCGAGGGTGGACAGGGTGTGCTTGACCATCGATGTCCACTGCCGGGGCGGCGCGCCCGCGCTGGCGACGTCGTAGAAGCGCGCGGCGACCGTGTTCTCCAGCAGTTCGTACAGGGCGACCGACTCGAGGTCGTCGCGGCGCTCGGGATCCTCGACACCGTCCGCGGTGGGGATCGCCCAGCCGTTCTGCCCGTCGAACATCTCGTCCCACCAGCCGTCCCGGATGGACAGGTTGAGACAGCCGTTGAGCGCGGCCTTCATCCCCGACGTCCCGCACGCCTCCAGCGGGCGCAGCGGGTTGTTCAGCCACACGTCCGAACCGGCGTAGAGGAAACGCGCCATCCCGATGTCATAGTCAGGCAGGAAGACGATGCGATGGCGGACCTCGGGTGTGTCCGCGAACTGCACGATCTGCTGGACGAGCTGCTTGCCGCCGTCGTCGGCCGGATGCGCCTTGCCCGCGATGACCATCTGGATCGGGCGCTGCGGGTGGAGCAGCAGCCGGGTGAGCCGCTCCCGGTCCCGCAGCATCAGAGTGAGCCGCTTGTAGGACGGGACCCGGCGGGCGAACCCGATCGTCAGGACAGCCGGATCGAACACGCCGTCGACCCAGTCGAGCTCGCCGGGCGCGGCGCCGCGCTGGAGCCACGACGCCCGCAGCCGGCGGCGGACCTCGGTCACAAGCCGCTCACGCAGTTCCCTGCGCATCGACCAGACCGCGTCGTCCGGCACTCGGGCGATCTTCGAAAACCCCTCTCCGGCGCCCTCAAGGGGAGACGGGCCCAGCTCCCGGTCAGCCAATTCGATCACACTACGCGACACCCAGGTAGCCGCATGCACGCCATTCGTGACCGAACCGATGGCAACCTCAGCCGGGTCGAACCCCGGCCACAGGCCCGCGAACATCTCCCGGCTGACGATCCCGTGGAGCTTGCTGACGCCGTTGGAGCGCTGAGCCAGCCGAAGGCCCATGTGAGCCATGTTGAACACGTTCGGGTCGGACTCGGCGCCGAGATCCAGCACGCGGTCGACGGGCACGCCCGGCCAGGCGTTGTCCCCACCGAAGTGACGGGCCACCAGATCCTTGGGAAACCGGTCGATACCCGCGGGCACCGGCGTGTGGGTCGTGAACAGCGTCCCAGCGCGGGCCGCCTCCAACGCCTCGTCGAAGCTCAGGCCGCTCTCGGTCAGCTCACGGATACGCTCCAGGCCGAGAAAGCCCGCGTGGCCTTCGTTGGTGTGAAAAACCTCCGGCGTTGGCGCACCGGAAACCGCCGAGTACGCGCGCAGCGCGCGGACCCCACCGATGCCCAGCAGCATCTCCTGCAACAGGCGATGGTCAGTGCCGCCACCGTAGAGCCGGTCGGTAACACCCCGCTCGGCTGGCTGGTTGTCCTCGACATCCGAGTCGAGCAACAGCAGCGGCACCCGCCCGACCTGCGCCTTCCAGATCTGCGCATGCAGGGTGCGGCCTTCGGGAAGCCCGATCGCGATCTTGACCGGAGTGCCCGAGGCATCGATGAGCTGGGTCAGCGGCAGGCCGTGCGGGTCGATGCCGGGATAGCGTTCCTGCTGCCAGCCATCCCGGGACAGCGACTGCACGAAATAGCCCGCCCGGTAGAGCAGGCCGACCCCGACGATCGGCACGCCGAGATCACTGGCGGTCTTAAGATGATCTCCAGCGAGAATTCCCAGGCCACCGGAGTACTGGGGCAGCACCTCGGTGATCCCGAACTCCGGCGAGAAGTAGGCGATCGCCTTGGGTGCCGCGGACAGCGCCTGGTACCAGCGTGGCGCGGTCAGATATTCCTGTAGGTCTTCGGCTGCGTTGCTGAGACGGCGAATAAACCGGCGATCAGTCGCCAGGGTCTCAAGGCGCTCGTGGTCGACCTCGCCGAGCAGCCGGACCGGATCTCCCTTACAGGAGCGCCACAGTTCGGGATCGACGGACTCAAAGAGATCAAGTGTCTCCGGGTGCCACGACCAGCGGAGGTTCAGCACAAGCTCACCGAGCGGGAAAAGCTGCTCAGGGAGCTGGGCACGGACGGTGAAGCGTCGAAGGGCTCTCACGAAGTTGTGAGCTTAGTGGTCGGCCCGAACCCACCCGGGTACCGGCTGTCCAGTGGACCGCTGGCGTCTTGTGCCCCCAGTTCCCCGATCAGCCCATCACTCGTCCGAGCCGGCCGCGGCGACCTTGGCGGACAAAACGCCCATTACGGTTGGATCACGCAGGGTCGTGACGTCACCGAGCTCGCGCCCCTCGGCGATGTCCCGCAGCAGTCGCCTCATGATCTTCCCTGATCGCGTCTTGGGAAGATCATCAGCCCAGATCACCCGTCTGGGACGAGCCAGTTTCCCGATGCGCGCGGCCACATGGTCACGAATTTCAGCCATCGTCTCGTCATTACCGACACGACCCCCGGTCAATGTGACGAAGGCCACAATGGACTGACCGGTCTGATCATCAGGCTGAGCGACGACCGCGGCCTCCGCCACCGCCTCGTGAGCGACGATCGCGGACTCGACCTCCGCGGTCGACAGCCGGTGGCCCGACACATTGATCACATCATCGATCCGGCCGATGATCCAGAAATATCCGTCGACATCCAGCCGAGCCGCGTCACCGACCACATAGACTGTTGGGCCGAATCGTGAGAAATAGGTCTGCACGAACCGTTCGTCGTCCCGGTAGAGGGTCCGCAGCATCGACGGCCACGGCTTGGTAATCACCAGAATGCCGACCCCTTCAGTGATCGGCTCGCCGTCCTCGGACAGCAGCGCCGGTGAGATCCCCGGCAGTGCGGTCGTGGCTGAACCCGGCTTGGTCGACGTCACACCCGGCAGCGGAGAAATCATGATCGCGCCAGTCTCGGTCTGCCACCAGGTGTCGACGATGGGGCAACGACCGCCGCCGATCACCTTGTGGTACCACAGCCAGGCCTTCGGGTTGATCGGCTCGCCCACCGTGCCGAGGAGCCGCAGCGACGACAGATCATGCCTGGCCGGGTAGTCGGCGCCCCACTTGACGCAGGTACGGATCGCGGTCGGAGCGGTGTAAAAAATCGTGACCTTGAATTCTTCGATGATCTTCCACCAGATATCCCGGTCGGGATAATCGGGAGCGCCCTCGAACATCACGCTGGTCGCGCCGTTGGACAACGGCCCGTAGACGATGTAGGAGTGCCCGGTGACCCAGCCGACGTCGGCCGAGCACCAGTAGACGTCCGAGGACACGTCAAGGTCGAAGACGAGCCGGTGGGTGTAGGTCGCCCCGGTCAGGTACCCCCCGGTGGTGTGCAGGATGCCCTTGGGCTTGGCCGTGGACCCGGAGCTGTAGAGAATGAACAGCGGATGCTCGGCATCCATCGGCTCGGCCGGGCACACCGGGTCGGCCCGCTCGCACAGTTCGTCGTACCAGACATCCCGGCCAGTGAGCATTGGCGCGGGCGTGCCGGTCGAGCGGACCACGACGATGTGCTCCAGGGTCTTCACGCCACCGAACTCGGCGTCCACCGCCTCCTTGACCGCGGCCGTCCGGCCTTTACGGCGGGCGCCGTCCACGGTGATCAAAACCTTTGCCTCGGAGACCTCCATCCGCTCGCGCACCGCGGCCGGAGCGAAACCTCCGAACACCACGTTGTGAACGGCGCCGATCCGGGCGCAGGCCAGCATCGCCACCACGACTTCGGGAATCATCGGCAGGAAGATCCCGACGACGTCACCCTTACCGACCCCGAGGCTCTTCAGCCCGCTGGCCAGCCGCTGGGTGTCGGCCAGCAGGCCGGCGTAGGTCAGCGCGCGTCGCTCGCCTTCCTCGCCAACCCAGTGAAAGGCGACCTTCCCGCCCCGGCCCGCGGCCACGTGCCGATCCAGGCAGTTCGCCGAGACGTTGAGACGACCATCCGCGAACCAGCGGTAGAAAGGCGGGTTCCGGTCGTCGAGCACCGTTGTGAACGGGATGTCCCATGTCACCAAGGTGCGGGCTTTGTCCGCCCAGAAGGCAACCGGATCGACGGCGGCCGCGTCGCTGTCAGCCGTACCGGGCTGGCGAGGAACGAAACCGGCTGGCGGATCGAACCGGTCAACCAAGAGCATCCGCTCAAGCTCATGCTCCAGGCGCACACCGGCGGAGCCGGTCTCGTCCTGGCCGGCGCCGATCGCAGCGGTGCCGTCCGCGGTGCTGCTCATGGGTCCTCCTGCGTCCGGTGGCTGGCTCGTCCGCATCCGGGTGTACCACGAAGAGGAATCCAGCGGCGGCGGTAGCGGTGCGGCGGTAGGCCCGGTCCCGCTCCGCCCGCCACCGGTTTCTCCTGGGACCTCCGGTTTCCTTAGGACTCGCGCA
>NZ_CAKJTM010000044.1:0-663 GCF_917627345.1 Protofrankia sp. CiP3
GAGTCACGATCTTTCGATCTGCCGAACCGACGTCCCTGTCTGCGGGATCTCCGCCCGACCCGACCGCACCGATATTCGCAACCAGTTCGAACAAATGTTCGAGTTTGTGGGCATTTCGAGTTATCGTTGATCTATGCTGAACACCGCCACCGGTGTGGACGCCCTGGCCGAAGCGACGGTGTGGTCACTGTCGGACGCCGAGCCGCTCGCCGCCTTGGACGACGGGGAACGACTCCTGGCCACGGTGGCGGCACTACGTCTACGGCTGGTCCGCGACGCCGACGGCCGCGATCTGGCCGCCCGCCACGGCGCCACCTGGACCCGGCCCACCGCGTGAAACAACTGAGGAATTGATAAAATCTGTTTCAGGTGTGCCGGGAAGCCTGGTCGGCGTGGGGTATGGACTGCAGCGATCTGCGGCAGCAACCCCGATCACGGACCAGAGGTTCGGCGGATGCGTGCGGTAGGGACAGTCCTCTTTCTTGTGGTGCTGGCAACCGCGGTAGCCACCGGGGCACGCCGCTGGCGGGTGCCCGCTCCACCGCTGCTGGTGCTGGCCGGTCTTGCAGTGGCGCTCATGCCGGGCACTCCATACCTTGCACATAGCGCCGCAGACCATCGGTCTGGTCGTCCTGCCCCCGCTGCTGTACGCCTCCGCCGAGG
>NZ_CAKJTM010000044.1:1108-19442 GCF_917627345.1 Protofrankia sp. CiP3
GTCCCACCACGAGCTGCGGCGCGAGGTGATCGCCGTGCAGAGCGCCGAGCTACGCCGCCTGTATGACGCCCACCAGGTCAGCGATACGACACGTCGACGCCTGCAACGCGACCTGGACCTGGAGGATGCCGGTCTGGGCGGGCCCTGAGGTTCCGGTAACCCCGATAGCGGTGATCAGAGGGGTTCCGCAGCCGATTGAAGACTCGGAGATGAAGCACGGGACAATACCGGCCCACACACCCGCGAATGACCTTGCCGCGGCGACCTGCCGGGGACGGGCTACCCGTGCTTGACTGGTTATCCATGACGGCGCCCCGGTCGGCCGTGCGTACGGCACTGATCACCGTAGACGATGACCAGAGCGTCTCCCGCGCGGTCAGCCGGGACCTGCGACGGCGGTACGGCGAGAACCACCGGATCATCCGAGCCGATTCGGGCGAACAGGCGCTGGACGCGATGCGCGAGCTCAAGCTGCGCGGTGACCATGTCGCGGTGATCCTGGCCGACTACCGCATGCCGCGGATGAACGGCATCGAATTCCTTGAGCAGGCGATGGACCTGTTCCCCACGGCCCGGCGGGTGCTGCTGACCGCGTACGCCGACACCGATGCCGCGATCGACGCCATCAACGTCGTCGACCTGGACCACTACCTGCTCAAGCCGTGGGATCCGCCGGAGGAGAAGCTCTACCCGGTCGTGGACGCCCTGCTCGACGTCTGGCGCGCCACGGACCATCGGCCCGTGCCGGAGACCAAGGTTGTCGGCCACCGCTGGTCGGCGCGATCGCACGAGGTCCGGGACTTCCTCGCCCGCAACCAGGTGCCCTACCGGTGGTATCTCGCGGACGAACCGGAAGGCGAGCGCCTGCTGGCCGCGGCCGGAACGGACGGCGCGGCCCTCCCGGTCGTAATCACCGAAAGCGGTGAGGCGCTGGTGGAGCCCACCGACTCGCAGCTCGCCGGCCGGGTCGGGCTCAGCACCGCGCCCGCCGCCGACTTCTACGACGTGATCGTCATCGGCGGGGGCCCGGCGGGCCTGGGATCGGCCGTGTACGGCGCATCCGAAGGGCTGCGGACCGTGCTGGTCGAGCGGACCGCAACCGGTGGCCAGGCCGGCCAGAGCTCACGGATCGAGAACTACCTCGGCTTCCCCGACGGAGTCTCCGGGGCGCAGCTCACCGACCGCGCCCGCCGGCAGGCGGCCAAATTCGGCGCCGAGGTACTCACCGCCCGTGACGTCGTCGGCCTGGAGGTCAACGGCTCGGGGCGAACCGTGCGCTTCGCCGACGGAGGACAGATCGACGCCCACACGGTCATCCTGGCGACCGGTGTGTCCTACCGGCAGCTGGCAGCTCCCGGGCTGGAGCCGCTGACCGGGCGCGGCGTCTTCTACGGCTCCGCGCTGACCGAGGCGTCCGGCTGCGCGGGGCAGGATATCCACATCGTCGGTGGGGCGAACTCCGCCGGGCAGGCGGCGGTGTACTTCGCCCGGCACGCCCGCTCGGTGGTCATGCTGGTCCGCGGCCCGTCGCTGGAAGCGTCCATGTCCCACTACCTCATCGAGCAGATCGCCGGCATCCCGACGATCTCGGTGCGGACCTGTACCGAGGTGCTCGCCGGCCACGGCACGCAGCACCTGGAGCGGCTGACGATCCGGGACAACACCACCGGTGCCACGGAGACGGTCGACGCGCAGTGGCTGTTCATCTTCATCGGGGCGGCACCGCGCACCGACTGGCTGGACGGTGTGATCGTCCGTGATGGCCGCGGATTCGTCATTGCCGGCCCTGACCTCGTGGTCGACGGCCAACGGCCGCGCGGATGGTCCCTGGACCGGGATCCGTACCACCTCGAGACCAGCGTTCCGGGCGTCTTCGTGGCCGGGGACGCGCGGGCCGAGTCGGTGAAGCGGGTCGCGTCCGCGGTCGGTGAGGGCGCCATGGCCGTCACCCTGGTCCACCGGTATCTGGACAAGCGATGACCGGCCCGGCGCGGAGCGCCCCGTCAACGGCGTGCGGCCCGGACGAGCTCCGCACGCTGTTCCTGTTCGAGAAACTCACCGAGGAGCAGTTGGCCCGGCTGCACGCGGACGGACATGTCGAGTTCATCGAATCAGGACCGGTGTACGCCGAAGGCGAGCCTGCCAGCTGCTTCTATGTGCTTATCGAGGGAGCGCTGGTGCTGTCGCGGCGGGTCGGCGCCGACGATGTGGAGATCAGCCGCACGTCTCAGCGCGGTGTGTACGCGGGTGCCTTTCAGGCCTACCTGGGCGACCGTGTCCCGCAGGTCTACACCGCATCGTTGCGGGTCAGTGAGCCTTCGCGCTTCTTCGTGCTCCCCGCGGACGCGCTGGCGCGGCTGATGCGGGAGTGGTTCCCGATGGCCGTACACATGCTGGAGGGGCTGTTCCTCGGTATGCGGACCACCCAGCAGGCGATCGGTCAGCGGGAGCGGCTGCTGGCGCTGGGCTCGTTGTCCGCCGGGCTCACCCACGAGCTGAACAACCCGGCCGCCGCCGCGGTACGGGCGGCCTCGACGTTGCGGGAACGGGTCGCCGGGATGCGGCACAAACTCGCTCTGATCGCTTCGGGCCCGTACGACCGGGCCACCCTGGAGACCCTGATCCGGCTGCAGGAGGAGGCGGTGGAGCGGGTCGCGAAGGCACCCGCGCTGACTCCGCTGGAGGCCGGCGACCGGGAGGACGCGGTCACCGACTGGCTCGACGATCACGGTATCGCCGGTGGGTGGGATCTCGCCCCGACCTTCGTCCAGGCTGGTCTGGACCTGCCCTGGCTGGAGCAGGTCGCGGGCAGCGTCCCCGACGCGATACGTGAAGGTGCCGTCCGCTGGCTGAACTACACGGTCGAAACCGAGCTGCTCATGAACGAGATCGAGGATTCCACCACCCGAATTTCCACCCTGGTGGCCGCCGCCAAGCAGTACTCCCAGCTGGACCGTGCGCCGTACCAGCGGGTCGACGTCCACGAGCTGCTGGACAGCACCCTGGTGATGCTCGCCGGCAAGATCGGCGATGGCGTCACCGTTGTCAGAGAGTACGACCGGGCCCTACCGAAGATCCCCGCCTATGCCGCCGAGCTCAACCAGGTCTGGACGAATCTGATCGACAACGCGGTCGCCGCCATGGACGGCGTCGGCACGTTGACCGTGCGCACGGCACCCAGCCAGGAGCACCTGGGCGTCGACCACGTGGTGGTCGAGATCGCCGACACCGGGCCGGGCGTGGCACCGGAGATCCGTGGCCGGATCTTCGAACCGTTCTTCACCACCAAACCGGTGGGTGCAGGCACCGGTCTCGGCCTGGACATCTCCTGGCGCATCGTGGTCACCAAACACCACGGCGACCTGTCGGTGGAGTCGGTGCCCGGTGACACCCGGTTCCGGGTCCGGCTGCCTGCCGAACCGGCCGACGAACCGGCCGTATGACCGGGCGAGGCACATGACCGAAGGGAGCCAGCCAGATGGCTGAGGTGAGCACGATCGACCCGGCTGCGCCACCGAGCGGGACGGGCTGCGCCGAATGCACCGCCGGTAACGGCCCCGGGTGGTGGTTCCATCTGCGCCGCTGCGCCGGCTGTGGCCACATCGGCTGCTGCGACTCCTCCCCCTCCCAGCACGCGAGCGCGCACGCGACCACGACCGGACATCGGTTGATCCGCAGCTTCGAGCCAGGCGAGACCTGGTTCTGGGACTATCAGACCCAGCAGTACTACGACGGGCCGCCGCTGGCGCCGCCCGAGCATCACCCACTGGGCCAACCGACGCCCGGCCCGGCCGGCCGGGTACCCGCCGACTGGCAGGAGCAGCTGCGCTGAGGGCGGCTGCCGTTCGTCGACAAGATCGGCGCGAGTTTGTCGTCAGGTACGCCTATCCGGCCGAAAACCGTACCTGACAACAAACAAACGCCGATCATCGCCTCCATGAAGGGTCACGTTCTGAAAGCCCGGTTCAGAAGTCGATCATCTGGGCCAGCACGGTGCGTACCTTGGCTATCTGCTCGACGTTCAGCCGGTAGAGCGGACCGCGACCGGTGAGCCGGTTGGCCGAGACAGTACGGACCTGTTCAGTGATGGCCCAGCTGGTGGGCTTCCCGGAGATGTCGATCCGGACCCGATGGACCCAGCCAGGCCGCTCCCGAGCGGTCGGCGGAAGGACGCTCACCAGCGCACCACCGGTCAGAGCCAGGTGGAAGCGGGAGGACACCACGAGGGCCAGAGGCTCCTGGCAACAGCGTCTCATCCGGCCCTGGGAGCCCTCGAATCGTCAGCAGTGCGTGCCCGTGTACGGGCATACGTCGGGATCGAAGTTCTCCTTGAGACCTTCGATGAAAAGCTTCGTCGGTTCTCCGCCCGGATCAAGCCATCGCGCCACCGAGAGCCCGGTGACCTGATCGACACCCGCAGCCTTGAGTACGGCGGACGCCGACTGCAAACGCCCTCCGCCGACCCAGGTGTCCTCCAGCAGGAGGACATGGCGAGAGCCGGCGCCGCTGGGAGACAGGACGAGATGCAGTTCCAGTGCGCGACCACGGCGTAGGTCAGAAGAGACGCAACTAGCTGATAGCTCGTGGCACCGCCGCGCTTGTAGGCGTGCATCGTCTGCCCCGACTGCGCCCTCGGCCACGCGTAGGTGACGAATCCGAGGTGATCTGCCAGCCCGACGCTACCTACTCGCTCGGCACACCTATAGCAGGTGGGGAAGCCCGGGTTTGGGATACCTGCGCAGGTGCTGCAAGTAACTCCGGGTACCCATCGCGCATTGCGGAGGAACAGGCTTCCCGTTCTGCCAACGAGGTCGCGGAGTGTGTCAAGAGCGGGCGAGCGGGTGACCATCAGACAGTGATCTGACTGAGAACCGCTTCCAGTCGGCTCGGACGTTCGGCAAGCTCTTCGACCACGGCTCTCACTTCGGCGATCGACGATGCGACGTAGACGTCGGGATGACCGACGAGTTCCCTGCCCCACTGGGTGCTGTTGACGACGAGATCGGTCAGGATCACGGGCCGGCCGTGATGCACCGCCATCCGGGCCTGAATGCGGGCGCCGCTACGCTCCCCCGCCTCAACGACGATCGTGGTGATGCCGTAGCCGGACATCACCGCGTTACGCATCGGAAAGTTGTGCTGCTGAGGCGGCGCATCTGGCCAGAACTGTGACAGCACCAGCCCCGTCTCCGCGATGCGCTCCTGAAGTCCGCGGTTGCCGGCTGGGTAGCACCTGTTGATCCCAGTACCGATGACGGCCACGGTGCGTCCACCGCTGGCAATGGTGGTCTCGTGGGCAGCGGTGTCGATCCCCGCCGCGAGACCGGCAACCACGGTGAGCTCCATCGAAACCAGTGCGTCGGCGATGGACCTGGCCATCTGGAGGCCCCGCTCCGACGCCTCGCGCGAACCCACGACGGAGACGGCCTTGTCGTCGGCAAGCAGACGGCCGCGGGCAAACAGAAACGGGGGAGCCTCGTGGATGTCGCGGACGCGGGCCGGATAGCACTCATCGACGATCGAGAGGAACTCCAGCCCGGCTGCATGCCAGGCACGGACCTCGCCCCGCGCTTCGTCGAGCAGTGTGGCGTGGTCGTCGTCGCCGAAGAGGCTTTCAGCGACGAGCTGTGCCCGCGCCGCCGCGACGCTCCCGTTCTCCAGGACAACACCGGCGAGCTGGAGCCAGTTGAGCCCGCGCGGTCGCTCTCGAAGCAGCGCGACGAGCTCTGCCTGCTCCTCGATGCCCGGCTGCGCCACGCCGCCAGCGTAGTGGACGCGAGTACCGCGGGATCGTAGCCGCCTCACAATGCAACCGAACATACGTGCGAATATACACCGACATCGCGCTCGTGGACTACCCCGGCCAGTTGACGCTTGACGCTGCGCCTGACAGAAGTCGATCATGTCAGGCATGACAGTTGGGCAGGCATCGATCAACGCTCGCGATCTCAGTCGTCACGCGGCGAGCGTGCTCGACCGCGTCGAGCACGGCGAGCGGCTGGTGGTGACGCGCGGCGGGGAACCGATCGCAGAGATCATCCCTATCGCCCGTACCCAACGCCTGGTCGCCCGCTGGGTATGGGACGGCCTCATCCCTGAACCTCCCCCGACGGGCTACGCCACGGCCGCGGCCGTGGCGAGCGCCGCACAAGGCCTGCCCTCGGTCCCGGCGGGCAGGACCGCCACAGACGTTCTGCACGACACGCGCGAGGACGAACGCTAGCGATCTATCTGGATACCAGTGCGGTCGTCAAGCTCCTCCGCCGTGAGACGGAAACGGACGCGCTGGTCAAACATCTCGACGCACACCCCGACCGCGAGCTTCTCACGTCCGCGCTGACCACCGTCGAGGCCGCGCGGGCCCTGACCGCGATCGGCCCGGCGGACGTCGCGACCCGTGCCGTCCGCCGGTCGGACCGTATCGAGATCGGCGACAGCACCATCCCCGCCGTGTCGGTGACGGCGACGGTCCTCGACCTCGCGCTCGCTTTGCCCCCAGCGGTTCTCCGCTCGCTGGACGCCATCCATCTGGCCACCGCCCTCCTCGCCGCGACAGCCTCCACCACCTCATCACCTACGACAAGTTGAGCCAGTCCTCGGACAGGCCGTGCCTGCTGGCGACGACTTCGGCCGCTCGGCGCACGACATCTGTCGGCAGGAACACCGCGTCGAGGTCACGCGTCGAGCGTGCCGCGTCGTACGCCAGCGCCATAGCGGCGCCGCCGACGAGGAAGACATCCGCGCGTGCTCCGAGGCGGGCGAGCTCGACGTCCAGTTCCGCCAGCAACAAGCTGATCTCAGCTCGGCCAAGTCCGGCTGTCACACCCGCTCCAGCGCGCCGGAGGTGATGAAAACTCCGCGCTTACGGAAGGCCAGGGGCGACTCGACCAACGCTCGTGGGTGCATCCCGCGCAAGGATGCGACGAACCACCACGGCTCTGCCTCCCTCGCGGTCTCTCGGGTCCATGGCGGCGCCGGCCATCCGTCCCCGCGGGCGAGGTGCTCGCCGAGCGCGGCGAGGGCCGCGTCAACCCGTCGATCACCCGTCGGACAAGGGCTTGGCAACCACATGGCGGCGGCTCGCGCGGCCCCTTCGCGCCGGAGCACGCTGGAGTAGTCATCAATCATGCCGAACGTCCCGAACCAGGCGAAGACACGGTCGCCGTACGTGACCGGGCCTCGCACGGCGACATCACCATCCACCGATCCTTCGCGAGCACCACCGGGAAGGATACCGGGACAGGCACCGCTCTATCATAAGTGCAGTTATCATAGGTCGAGTTCTGCAAGGCGCGCGGACGGGGGATCACTGCGGTGCAGCTGCCGCGCAGGCCGGGCGAAATGTTCGACCGGGAGTACGAGTGGACCGCGCTCGCCGCGTTCGCCACCGATCCGGGCGACGGAGCCACGCTCGGTATCGTGTCCGGACGCCGCCGCCAGGGCAAGACCTTCCTCCTGCGGGCGCTGTGCCAGGCGACCGGCGGCTTCTACTTCGCCGCCGACGAAGCCGCCGACGGCGAATCGCTCCGCCGGATCGGCGCCAGCCTCGCCGACCATCTCGGCACCCCGGCCCCGCTGGTCTTCGACACCTGGCACTCGGTCGTCGACGCCCTGCTTGCGCTCGGCCGCGACCGCTGCGTCCCCGTCGTCATCGACGAGTTCCCATACCTGGCCAAGGCCAATCCGAGCCTGCCGTCCGTCATCCAGAACGCACTCGCCCCACTGCGCGCGGAACGGGACACCAGCCGCACCCGCCTCCTGCTGTGCGGATCAGCCATGTCCTTCATGGGCCGGCTGCTCGGGGGCAACGCACCACTGCGCGGACGCGCAGGCCTCGAGCTCGTCGTACCGACCCTCGACCACCGCCTCGCCGCCGAATTCTGGGGAATCGACGACCCGGCCACCGCCCTCAAGGTCAACGCGATCGTCGGCGGCACCCCGGCCTACCGCCGGGAATTCGCCCGCGACGACACGCCCGCGGGCCCCGACGACTTCGACCCCTGGGCCACCCGCACTGTGCTCTCCCCCACCAGCCCGCTGTTCCGCGAGGCCCGGTATCTACTCGCCGACGAACCGGACCTGCACGACACCGGCCTGTATCACTCGGTGCTCGCGGCGATCGCGGCCGGTAACAACAACCGCGGCGGCATCGCCTCCTACCTGGGCCGCAAATCCGGTGACCTCGCCCATCCGCTGACCGTCCTCGAGGACTGCGGAATGATCATACGTGAACCCGATGTCTTCAGGAACAACCGGACCAACTTCCGGATCGCCGAGCCACTCCTGACCTTCTACCACGCGGTGATGCGCCCGATCTGGTCCGACCTTGAACACACCCGCGACGCCACCGGACTATGGCAACGCAGCCAACGCAGGTTCGTCGGCAACGTCCTGGGCCCGCACTTCGGACATATCTGCCGCCACTGGACCCGGCACCTGGCACCGGCCGAGCGCTTCGGCGACTACCCCAACCGTGTCGGCGCGGGCACCGTCAACGACCCGGCCAACAAGACCAGCCACGAACTGGACGTCGTCGCTTTCGGTCTCGACGATGACAACCGGACGCCCCTGATCACGATCGGCGAGGCGAAGTGGGGCGAGACCATGGGCGTGGGCCATCTCGCCCGACTCCGACGGATCCGCGCCCTGCTCGTCGGGCAGGGACGCCTCGGCGCCCAGACCGCGAAACTCACCTGCTACAGCGGCGCCGGATTCAGCGCGGAACTCCGGAGACTCGCCGGGGAGGACACCGACATCATCCTGGTCGGCCTCGACGATCTCTACCGACAGCCGTCACCGGGCACAAACCAAGACAGCGGTTCGCCGCCCTCGAGGGTGCATGACCGCAGGTGACGACCAAGCACCGTGGACGCACTCGCTTCCGGCCGGTGACAAACACGTGGAACCGGAATCTCCAACATCGCGTCACTCACAGCATATCTTCACTCTCGAAGAGTTATATCATTATTTCTACGACGATACCCACGGGCGACCGGTACCTGGCGGCCGTTCAACTGCCGCCAGACCAGCCAGGACCCCGTACGTCGGCCATGCCGTTCCGCCTGCGCCTGCGCCGCCGCGCTTGTTCGCCTCCGGCATGCACGGCGTCGCAAAAGCGGATATGGCCTTCCCGAGCAGGTCAATCAGCCCTCCTCGTATGGGGCTGTTTTTCCGCGCTCGAAGTGCCAGTGCCTGTCGGGTTAGCCTCGCCGGAGTCATGCCATTCGCGCATATTCTGCACCACCTCCTCGTAAAACCTCTCCAACGTGTCCACCACCGATGTGACAAACGTGCCCCTCCCAACACCGCGTTTCGTACCGAGGGGAGCGCTCAGGGAAATACGGAAAGCCCGGATCTCACCTGCTGGATCAGTGATCAAGATTTCCGGCTTCTGGCGTACCAAGGCGAGAAGCTCGGCTCGGGCAGCTTCCCGCGACCCCTGCTCGAACGATTCAACCCGCAGATTCCCGTTGGCCTCCCCGAGCTGTCTCGTAATCCACTTCACGCGGGTCAGCGGACGTCCTTGACGAGGAGCGTCGATACTCACCGAACACACGACCCGGCCCGCCCGCAGATCGGCGGTAACGGTCACCGGGCCGACCGCACCAGGGATCCGCAACATCGCGGACAGTATGCCGTTGCGGCACAGCTCCTCGGCCAGCATCTGTCGCCGCCGGGTCGCATCCACACGACGGTTCAGTTGGGGGATGACCTCGATGCCCAGCAACCCACCCAGGTGCAGGCACAGATAGTGAGCAAGCTGGTCGAAACGTCCGGCGACAGAAGGCAATCCCCTGTCTGTGGGTCGCAGCGTGTCCGCCACGACGCTGTCCCTCACGGTCACCCAGTGAGGCCCCATGTCGTCGAACTTCTCCGCGCCGGAGCGGGCGTGGTCGAGGTAGCGGAGGAACTCGCTGAGAATATATTCCTGCGTGGCATCCGCCACCGACCTATTCTCGATCAGAAACTGGCAGCGAAATCTTATCTCCGCCCACGACAGATGGCAGACACCGACTTTCTTGGTTTTCCGTCCGTCGATAGCGATGGGATGACGTTCATCGGCCGCCGTGATCAGGTTGGAGATCGTGAGTACAGCATCGAACCGCTGTTCCCGCGCGATGTCGAGGTAGGCCTCCACCTGCTCCGAGCGGAGTTCACCCGCACCCGTCTTCACCTCCACCAGCGCGGTCCAGGTCCGCTGCCCCCGGGTCACCCTGATTAACCCGTCCGGCACGTACGGCTCGTCGCTCCGACTGAATGGCACCTCGATGAACGTCTCAACCTGCCCAGCCGGCGCCCCGAACCGGGTTGTCAAGGCCCGACCAAACTCGCGCACCGAACCCACGACGGCCAGCAACGCCGACGTCGCGCGCCGTTCCTGCTCCGCCGCACCACCGATACCCGCAACAGGGAACAGCCTCGCCGGTTGCCACCGCTGCTCCGCATCTCCGGCATCCAGCCGCCGTGCCGTCGACAGCCGCCGCGCGGGCCGGCGTTTCTTCGTGGTGACCGTCTGGGTCCGCCGCTCCCTCCGACCGGCCGGCGGGCGGGACACGCCGGCCAGACCCCCGCCGCTGAGAGCGGCTGCCCCTGCGCTGGTGGTGCCGCCGGCTGTGGGATCCGCGCCTACGGGCTCCGCCGGTTCGGCTCGCTCGGGCGCTGGGCTGTCGTCCTCGTCAGAGTCGACCTCAACGCCGTATTCGGTGACAAGCGTCGCCAGACCGGTGTCGTATCCCTGGCCGACCGCGCGGAACTTCCACTGCCCGGCACGACGGTAGACCTCCCCGAGCATGAACGCGGTCTCGGTGGAGGCATCCGTGACGTCGTAGCGCAGCAGCTCCGCCGCGTCAGACCCCCGCAGTAGCCGTAGCCGCAGGTACTCCAGCCGGCCGAAGCCATCACCCTCGCCGCCGTCCAAGCTGGCGGCGAGGAGCACCCGCTCGACGCTGTCCGGGACGTCGTCCATGTCGATGTCGACGACGCCGATGAAGGCTGTGTACCGCTCCTCATCAGTGGACGTCTTGCCCCGAAGCCTAACCGCCCCACCTGCCCCGGACGGCTGGTTGTAGAAGATGAAGTCGTCGTTCGAGCGGACCTTCCCGTCGTCTCCGAGCAGCAGGACGCTCACATCCGCGTCAAGCGGATGCTCCTTCTCAGCAGCCCATTCAAGAATGACCGAGACCGAACCAAGCTCGTCAGCCAGGGCACTGAGGGTTACGTTTCCCCCCTTGCGCATGGCTGCAACCGTCGCAGCGCACATAGCGAAACTATACAGCCAGAACTTTTAATAATAGGAGATCGATCATTCGATCTACAATAGGCCATCAATAGCCAAACAAACACAACAAGGAGAGAAGTGACACCAGGATCGAGCGCCCCCAGCCGTCCGTACAAAACAGTCAAATCATGACAAAGCAGGCAAAGTAGTATGTTAAGGGCTGAACTTTCCGGAGCCTACGGCTCCGCGACCGAAGCCGGCGCCACGCCGTCCGTCGGCGGCATCTCGTACGGCTTGACATCTATATGAGCATTAACGCCCTGGCCGAATCCGTCAACGGCCTCTACAAAACAGAACTGATCAATCGGCGAAGGCCGTGGCGAACGCTCGACGACGTCGAACTCGCGACGTTCGAATGGATCGAATGGTACAACAACCGCCGGATCCACAGCGGCTGCGGAAACATGCCGCCCGCCGAGTTCGAGGCCCTCTACTACCTGCAAGACGAGGCTACTATGCTGACCGAAGCGTAAGGATCCCGGTCTCTAAAGAACCCGGAATGGTTCACACCTCCAACCTCCCACTGCAAGTCGGGTGCAGCGCCCGGTCAGCCGCCCGCAGACGGGCAGGACCATCTGCACTGAGAATATATCGGGCAGACCGTACCGTTTCTACCGGTATCCGTCTTCCGTCGGCATCGGTTTCCACGGGCGCCGGTCGACAAGATCGGCGCTAGTTTGTCGTCAGGTACACCTATCCGGCCGAAAACCGTACCTGACAACAAACAAACGCCGATCAGGGGTGTCTCGTCGGACTGGCGGGCCTCGTTCGGGCCTCGTTCCGATCGCCATGATCCAGGTCCAGCCCAGTCGATCTTCACTGCCAGCAAGACTACGACCGGTCTACGAGCCCCGCCCGTCGGGCACAGCCGTCTCGCCGCGTGCCGTACGGATCGCGTCCTGAAGGACGGCCGGGCTACAACCAAGTTCGACAGCGATCTTCCGCACTGACATCCCCGCTCGATGTGCATCGAGTATGGCGGCCCGCCGCGCACGCGCCCCAGCCATCATCTGCTGGCGCGCGGCTTCGGCCTCAGCACCGAGCCGGCGAGCGGCGGCCAGCGCTCGCGCGACTTCGGAGTGCTCCGCCTCCTGAAAGACATCCGCCTCCTGAGAGGCAGGGGCACCGAGCGAATCGACGATCTCGGCGGGCAGGTACTGGGCCTTCGGGTCGACCGGACGTCCGCGATACACGGCCTCGACCAGATCAAGACCCTGGTCCACGGTCGTGAAGCCAACCTGCCGGTACAGGAAGGCGATGTCGCCAAAATGCCCGATGCGGCGTCACGGAGCCGGGACACGCACCTCGCCTCGTTGTCGTCGGTCGACACCCACAACCAGGGTGCCTCCCTCCGCCGCCCCGCGATCCATCCACCTGGACGCCGCTCCCTGATCGAACGCCCTACTGCCGGAGCCTCTCAAGCGGCAATCATCCGGTCGGCCCTTGCCCATGGGAGCAGGCCGCCCCGGCCATCGGGTGATAGAGGTAATCAGACGGCCGCCGTCAGCGCCGCGCGGGCATCCAGCCTGAAGTCGGGGTCGACCTGGCGTGAGAGGTCGGTGCCGACCGCGTCGTTCGCCCAGGAGCGGGCGTTCTTCACATGAAATTCGATCATCTGCCGGTGCAGGCGGTCCCAGTCACGCTCGGTGCCCTCGACAGCGACGACAATGCGGTCCAAGGCCGCCATGTTGGCGGGCTCCAAGACGACCGCGCCGGCCGGGCTGCCCTGTTCCTGGGCCCGGACCGCGCCCGACTGCTCCAGGTGGACAAGCAGGTCGTCGCCGACGTGGTCACGCAGGAACGCCACGTCCCGCTCGTCGTGAACCTTGTTACCGATGACGGAGATCGGTATGCCGTGATCGGCGGCGTAGCCGCGATACTGCTCGTACACGGCGACGCCCTTGCGGGTGGGCTCAGCAACGAGAAACGTGTGGTCGAAGCGGGTGAACAGCCCGGAGGCGAACGCGTCCGCACCGGCGGTCATGTCAACGACAACATGCTGGCCGGGCCCGTCGACCAGATGGTTGAGCAGGAGCTCGACCGCGCCGACCTTGGAGTGGTAGCACGCCACGCCGAGGTCCTCCTCGGTGAACGCGCCGGTGACCATAAGGCGGACCCCGTCCGCGTCGACGCTGAGACGCTCGTGGATCGGGCTGGCCCCGGTGACGGTCAGCAGCCGGGAGCCGTGGCCGGGCGGGGTCGTCTTGACCATCTCGCGGGCGGACGGGATGCGCGGGTTGTCACCGCGCAGATAGTCCTTGATCATGTCAAGGTGGTCGCCAAGTGTGGGTATCGACGCCGCGAGGTGCTCGCCGAGGCCGAGGGCAACCGCCAGGTGCTGGTTGATGTCGGCGTCCAGGGCCAGCACGGTGCAGCCCCGGCCGGCGAGGTGGCGGGCGACGAGTGAGGACAGCGTGGTCTTTCCGCTGCCGCCCTTGCCGACAAAAGCAATCTTCATGGCGATGTTTCCTCGATGTTGTGGCGGCACTGCCGCGAATCAGGTCATTCGAACACAGGGTCGGGCCGCCGACGGGCCGGCCCAAGGTGCACGACCGCCACGGCCGCCCGCGGGCCACGGCACCAAGGCCACGGCAGTCGCGAGCGCCACGGAGCCGCACAGCCACCGCAAGGATAACGGTATTCATTTCTGATAGCCCGACAGGCGCAGCCTCGCTGCCACAAGGGGACACCAGGCCGCCCAAGCGATGCCGGCGCGCACCGCGAGCAGTCTGGACGACCACTCACCGATGGCGGTTGAGGGGTTGCGTGTCGGCATCGAGGTAACCGCCACGGGCTGTGTCGGCCGTGTCCGTACCAGTCGGCGGGGATTTCGGGCTTGGCGGTGGACGTCGTCGTGGTGCGGCGAGCGCGGCGATGGCGGTGGTGAGGGGAACCGAGGCAACCAGGCCGATGGTGCCGGCGGCGGTCCGCACGATCTCGGCGCCGATCAGATCGGTGGCGGCCAGATCGGTGCTGCTGCGGTCGGCAAGGGTGAACAGAAGCAGGGTCGGGAGCGCGGCGCCGGCGTAGGCGAGGACAAGGGTGTAGACGCTGGACGCGATGTGGTCACGTCCGACCCGCATCCCGGAGCCGTACAGGTGCCGCAGCGAGGCGTGCGGGGCGGCGCCTGCGACCTCCCAGACCGCGGCGGCCTGAGTGATCGTCATGTCGTTGATCAGGCCAAGGGAGCCGATGATGACGCTGGCGAGCACGAGCCCAGGAAGACTCAGCTGCCCGGCGAACGCCTTGAGCATCACGTCCTCATCCGAACCGAGCCCGGTGATGCGAGCGAGGTCGATCGCCAGAGCACCGAAGGCACCGGCAAGGGCCATGCTGGCGAGGGTGCCCAGCAGCGCTGCGGTCGTGCGGGCGGAGACACCGTGGGCAAGGTAGAGCAGAACGATGACCAGGGCGGCGCCTGTGGTCAGGGCGACCGCGACGGGGGAATGTCCGTCGAGCAGGGACGGCAACGTGAACTTGACGATCACGAGGTAGCTGAGGGCGAGGCCGACAAGTGCGGCCAGTCCGCGCCAACGGGCAACCGCGACGACCACCGCGGCGGTGAGAAACGCGATCCAGCCGATGGGTGCGGAGCGCTGGAAGTCCGCGACGTAGTAGGTCGCCTGGCCCGCGATGTTGGTGGTGGGGGCGAGCCGGACCTTGTCCCCGGCCTTCAGGAGCGGCCCGGTGGGGTCGACGAGAGTGTCGAGATGAAGCCGGGCGTTGGATCCCGACGCATCGTCCAGGACGACGTCGATCTGGTCGCAGGTCCCCTGGGATGCCCCCGCGCCGGTCAGGTCGGGGCAGGGACCCCGGCCAGCGCGTTCGATGGTGGCGTCGACGAGCTGACTGCTGCCGCCCACGAGGCCGCGGAGATCCTCGGGGGTTTCGCGGGCGCCGCCGGACGGCCAGAGCATGATCACGCCGGCCACAGTGAGAATCAGGAACAGCGCGACCGTCGCCGCCATGGCGATCGTGGCTGGCCGCGATGTCTCACCGGCTCCGGCTCCGCTGTGCTGGTGTCCATGCCCCATGGGTCCCGAGTGTGGCCGTTGAGCATGGCACCACCGGCGGCCAGGGGCCTCTCCCTGTTCCGTGGCAGGAAGCGTCGCGCCGACCCGGGCCTTCGCGACGGATCAATATGATCTTCATAAAACAAACACGTGCCCAAAGGCTCCGGCAGTAGGGCGTTCGATCAGGGAGCGGCATCCGGGCGGATGGATCGCGAGGCGGCGGAGGGAGTCACCCCGGTGTTGGGTGGCGACCGTCGACAACGACGCGGGGTGCATGCCCCAGTCCCGCGACGCCGCGTCCCCTATTGTCGGTCGCTCTCAGGCTTCGTGGGCTGCGATGGACGGCATCGAGCACCGCCGCGCCCGCCGCGACGGCGAGAGCCTGCGGGCCGAAGCTGCTTGGAAGCACCGTGAGCTCGGGGCTGTCGCGCAACCGCGAGTGCGCCGCGATCTCTTCGTACAGGTCGGCCAGCAGTTCCGGCAGGAAGATCGTAGTGCATTCGGTGAGCACGAGCACCTCGGGGTCGATCATATCCAGGAGCATGGCCACCACACGGCCGACGATGCGAAGGCGATCGCGCACCAGCGCCAGCGCCCCGGGGTCACCGCGCCGGGCCACCTCCACCAGGCTCGCCATATCTGGGCTTTGGATCAATCCGGCCCGGATGGCCCGGTCCACCAGGGTCTGTTCCGAGATCGCCGCCTGCAGGCAGCCGGAGCGGCCACAGGGGCAGGTCACCGGCACGTCCGTCAACTGCAGGTGGGCTACATCCCCGGCGCCACAATGCCGGCCGTGGTGCACTGTGCCGCCAGTGGCAATCGCCGCATCGACGACGTTGCCGACGAACAGGTGCACCAGGCTGCGTCGGGCCCGTTGATCCCCGAACAGGATCTCGGCCTGGGCGAGGGCGCGGGCGTGGCCGTCCACGTGCACCGGCAGGCTCGTCGCCGCCGCGAGTACCTGACGCACCGGCACGTCGCGCCAGCCCAGCAGGCCGTGCTCAAGGATGACCCCGCGCCGCGGATCCACCCGACCGCCGGTGACCACGCCCAGGCCGACGGGGCGGCTTCCCCGGCAATGGCGCGCGGTGAAACGGGGGACGTGCTCGCCGATCTGGCGGAGCACCTCGCCGGGCGCGCCATGGTGGGGCATGTTCTCCTCGGCCAGCACCCGGCCGCGCAGGTCCACCAGGCTGAAGGTGATGAAGGGCACCGCGATGTGCACACCGCAGGCGATGTGGTGCCGGGTGTCGATGTCCAGGGGAACGAAGGGCCGGCCTGCGCGAGGTGGGTCGGTAGATACCGGCACCTCCCGCAGCAACCCGAGCGAGATCATATCCGCGGTCTGCCTCGACACAGCCGCCGGGCTCAGCCCGGTCGCCCGGCCGATGAGGGTACGGGCCACCGGCCCGTGGTCGAGCACGGCGCGCAGGACAGCCGCAGCGGAACCAGTGATGTCGGGCTGACCCGCGGTGGTGGGCCGCGACGGAACCTGGCTCTGTATGTGCACCGGCACGGAATGCCCTCCTGGCACCGCGGTAGCGCGCAGCCGCGGCGCTGCGGTCACGGGCCGCACCGCAGACGGACGTCGGGCGCTCCTCGCTCCGCCCGTGGTCGTGAAACCGGCGGAATGCGGCGTGGAAACATCCGGTACGGGCGACGGTCTTCGTGAATGTCGGCAACTGGTCACGCTGGATGGCGCGACCCGGTCAGGCCGACGAACAGAGCGCGCTCGCCACTCGACGCAGGTCGACGTGGGCGCGACCGACCAGGAAGATGTGCCCGCACATACCGCTGACCGTAGGCACATCGACGAAAATTGTCAACTAGTTCAGTAGAAAAACGGAAGAATCCGCCCCGCCATCGGAATGAACCGGTGACAGGGCGGATTGAGAGAGTCGCGCCTATGAACATCGGACAGCGACGAATGAGAGCGTCCGGTAATAGGGGCGTGGGTCAAGGAGCGGGGCTGGGGTGCGTGCGTCGCGAGGCTGCCCAGGCCCCGGTAGCGTGTTCTACCGGGGCCGACGACAACGACGCGGGGCGCCGTCTGGCGCCGTCTGGCCGCCGGGCGAACTTCCAGCGGCCATCACTTGGTTACACCGCGACCGGTGTGTAATGCGAGGCGTCGTCACCGTCAATCGCGTAACTACGCCGGCCGTCCACCCCCACCGGCACACCACCGGCCACAGTCACCCGGTGCAACAGACGTGGAAGGTCACCGTAGTCGTCCACCGCGTAGTGCTGGGTGATCCGATTGTCGAAGAAGGCGAGATCGCCCGGTGCCCACCGCCAGCGAACGGTGTTCTCCGGCCGGGTCACATAGGTCTGCAACAGGCGGAGGATATCCCGTGACTCGGTCGTGGACAGGCCGACGACACGCTGCGCGAAACCGCCGATGAACAGGCCTCTCTCTCCCGTTTCAGGATGTACGCGGACCACCGGGTGGGCGGTCCGGTACTTCCGGGAGACGAATATCTCCCGGAAGGCCTTCGTCTTCTCCGAATTCGCCGGCGGTATCGCGTAGTCATAGTCGTTGGTGTGCTCCGCCCAGATCCGGTCGGCGAGTTCGCGCAGATCGACGGGCAGGTCCCGGTAGGCGGCCGCGGAGTTCGCGATGAGGGTGTCCCCACCATAGGGCGGGACCACGATGCTGCGCAGCGTGCTCGCGGACGGTGGACTGACGATGAACGTGACATCGGTGTGCCAGTTGTTGGCCCGGCCCTCGGTCGAATCGACCCGCAGCACGTTGGGGCTGCCGTCCAGTGACGGAACGGTCGGATGCGCCGTGGTGAGCTCGCCGAAACGCGCGGCGAAACGCTGCTGGCTCTCGTCAGCCAGCGTCTGGCCGCGGAAGAACAGTGCCTTGTGCTCCAGCAACGCTGCCTGGAGCAAAGCGATCGTGTCGTCGCCGAGGTCGTCGCGAAGATCCACGCCGAGCACCTCGGCGCCGATGCGTCCAGCGACCCTCCGGACGTCGAAATCAGTACCGATGACGGTCATTGTTCTCCTTGATCGATCGTTCGGGTTGACCAGTCGTTCA